>NZ_JBAIYT010000006.1:0-132352 GCF_036763125.1 Nitratidesulfovibrio sp. 1201_IL3209 | reverse complement strand
GTTTTGGTGGCATCAATATCGATGCAAAAGCATTCAGCAATTTTTCCGATTTTGTAGCGGCTTAATTTGCTGTTTTTAAACATGATTCTAGCCTATCAGGGCTTGGCCTGATGGTCTAGAGCCTTGTCTTTTTGCCCGTTGGCATCGTCAAACTTCGCCTGCCATGTCGGTCGAATACGAGAAGAGTATACTCCCTCATGGCAGGCTCGTTTTCCTCGCCAACGAACGAAAATCCTAATCTAGAAACAACCCCTTAGGGGATGTCGGCACCACCCCCCCCTACGCCGGGGCGCCCGGCCTTCTCCGCTGACGATTCGTCACCGTTTCGCACCTGATTCGTGATTTTTCGGCCCGCCCCCGGTTTTCCGGGTGTGGGCCTTATCTTTTTTATTCCGGCATGTTGCTGAAGATGCACTGCCGCCGGGTGCGATACAGCTTGGTGTCAAACCGTTATTATATGCTTTCTGACATCATGTAACGGGTGCGAATGATGGCACAAAAAAAACCGCACCAGTGCAGGAACGTGCGCAGGAAACGGGCCGTTGCCGCCTTGCATGGTCGCGTCTAACACCCTGCTGTAACAGGAAAGATGTCTCGTTTGCGCCGCCGGGAACGGCGCGGAGGGGGCAGGGGCCCGGCATGCCGCCGGACCCCCACAGGGAAAGGGGACGACCATGTTCGCATACCCTGCAACACATGAGGTGCCGGGGGATACCCCGCTGCCGTTCTCGGGCCTGGGACACGATCTGGCGCTCGCGGCATCGCACGCCCGCCTGCTGGCATGGATTCCCGTGCGGCGGATGCGTGATGTCCGGCCGCACGCGGCGTGGCGGTGCAACGTGGAACGCGCGCCCCGCCGCGCGGGCTATGCGCTGCTGGTGGAACTGGGACGGGAAATCAGGGGGCGCTGAACGCGGCGCGCCACCGGCGCATCCGCATCCAGGCACCCTGCGGCAACGGTGTATCCGGTACGCAAGGAGGCAAGATGACTGTCAATCGCAGACAATTTCTGAAGCTGGGCGCGTCGGCCACCCTGGTCAGCGCGTTCGGCGGGCTGGGGATCAGCCTTGCGCCCTCGGTGGCGCGGGCCGAACTCCAGAAACTCCAGTGGGCGAAGCAGACCACCTCGATCTGCTGCTACTGTGCGGTGGGCTGCGGGCTCATCGTCCACACCGCCAAGAATGGCGAGGGCCGTGCCGTCAACGTGGAAGGCGACCCGGACCATCCCATCAACGAAGGCTCGCTGTGCCCCAAGGGCGCGTCCATCTTCCAACTGGGCGAAAACAACGCCCGCTCTCCCAAGCCCCTGTACCGCGCGCCGGGCAGCGGCGAGTGGAAGGAAGTGGAGTGGGACTGGGCGCTGACCGAAATCGCCAAGCGCGTCAAGAAGACCCGCGACGAATCCTTCCAACTGGCCAACGCGGCCGGTGAAACGGTGAACCGGACCGAGGCCATCGCCTCGTTCGGCTCCGCCGCCATGGACAACGAGGAATGCTGGGCCTACCAGGTCATCCTCAGAAGCCTCGGCCTGGTGTTCATCGAACACCAGGCGCGGATCTGACACAGCCCCACTGTACCGGCTCTGGCAGAGTCGTTCGGTCGCGGCGCGATGACGAATCACTGGAACGATCTTGCGAACAGTGATTGTGTGTTGATCATGGGCAGCAACGCTGCCGAGAACCATCCCATTTCCTTCAAGTGGGTGCTGCGCGCGCAGGACAAGGGCGCCACGGTCATCCACGTGGACCCGCGCTTCACGCGCACCTCGTCCAAGGCCGATATCTACGCCCCCATCCGTTCGGGCGCGGACATCCCCTTCCTTGGCGGGCTCATCAAGTACATCCTCGAAAACAAGCTGTACTTCGAGGAGTACGTGCGCGAGTACACCAACGCCTCGCTCATCGTGGGCGAGAAATTCTCGTTCAAGGACGGCCTGTTCAGCGGCTACGACGCGGACAAGCGCAAGTACGACAAGTCGCAGTGGGCCTTTGAACCGGACGAGAACGGCGTGCCCAGGCGCGATCCGTCGCTGAAGCACCCCCGGTGCGTCTTCAACCTGCTGAAGAAGCACTACGAGCGCTACACCGTGGACAAGGTGGCCGACATCACCGGCACGCCCAAGGACCTGCTGCTGAAGGTCTACAGGGCCTACGCGGCCACGGGCAAGCCGGACAAGGCGGGCACCATCATGTACGCCATGGGCTGGACCCAGCATTCCGTGGGCGTGCAGAACATCCGCGCCATGGCCATGGTGCAGCTGCTGCTGGGCAACATCGGCGTGGCGGGCGGCGGGGTCAACGCGCTGCGCGGCGAATCCAACGTGCAGGGCTCCACCGACCAGGGCCTGCTGGCCCACATCTGGCCCGGCTACAACCCCACGCCCACCACGAAGCAGGCCACGCTCGACGCCTACAACGCGGCCACCCCGCAGTCCAAGGACCCCATGAGCGTGAACTGGTGGCAGAACCGGCCCAAGTACATGGCCAGCTACCTGAAGGCCCTGTACCCGGACCTGGCCCCGGCCGACGCCTACGGCATCATGCCCAAGCTCGATGCGTCCAAGCCCGCCACCTACTACTTCTGGCTGAACATCTTCGACAAGATGGACAAGGGCGACGTGAAGGGCTGCTTCGCCTGGGGCATGAACCCCGCCTGCGGCGGCGCCAACGCCAACAAGAACCGGCGCGCCCTGGGCAAGCTGGACTGGCTGGTGAACGTGAACCTCTTCGAGAACGAGACCTCGTCGTTCTGGAAGGGCCCGGGCATGAAGCCCGAGGAAATCGGCACGGAAGTGTTCTTCCTGCCGTGCGCCGTGTCCATCGAGAAGGAAGGCTCCGTGGCCAACTCGGGCCGCTGGATGCAGTGGCGCTATCGCGGTCCCAGGCCGTGGGGCGAAACCAAGCCCGACGGCGACATCATGCTGGAGATGATGCACAAGATCCGCGACCTGTACGCCAGGGAAGGCGGCGTGCACGCCGACCCCATCCTGAAGCTGAACATCAAGGACTGGGAAGAACACAACGAGTTCTCCCCGGCCAGGACAGCCAAGCTGATGAACGGCTACTTCCTGAAGGACACGGAAGTGGGCGGCAAGCAGTTCAAGGCCGGGCAGCAGGTGCCCTCGTTCGCCTTTCTGACGGCGGACGGCTCCACCTGTTCCGGCAACTGGCTGCACGCCGGGTCGTTCACCGACGCGGGCAACCAGATGGCCCGCCGCGACACCGCGCAGACGCCGGAACAGGCGCGCATCGGCCTGTTCCCCAACTGGTCGTTCTGCTGGCCGGTGAACCGGCGCATCATCTACAACCGCGCCTCGGTGGACAAGACCGGCAAGCCGTGGAACCCGGACAAGGCCGTCATCGAATGGAAGGACGGCAAGTGGGTGGGCGACGTGGTGGACGGCGGCGGCGACCCCGGCGCCAGGCACCCGTTCATCATGCAGACGCACGGCTTCGGCGCGCTGTACGGCCCCGGCCGCGAGGAAGGCCCCTTCCCCGAGCACTACGAACCGCTGGAGTGCCCGGTTTCCAAGAACCCGTTCTCGAAGCAGCTGCACAACCCGGTGGCCTTCAAGATCGAGGGCGAAAAGGCGGCGGTGTGCGATCCGAAGTTCCCCTTCATCGGCACCACCTACCGCGTCACCGAACACTGGCAGACCGGCCTGATGACCCGCCGCTGCGCCTGGCTGGTGGAGGCGGAGCCCGAGATCTTCGCCGAGATCAGCAAGGAACTGGCCAAGCTGCGCGGCATCGGGAACGGCGACCGCGTCAAGGTTTCGAGCCTGCGCGGCTCGCTGGAGGCCGTGGCCATCGTCACCGAACGCATCAGGCCGTACAAGGTCATGGGCGCCGAAATCCACATGGTGGGCCTGCCCTGGCACTATGGCTGGATGGTGCCGCGCAACGGCGGCGACACGGCCAACCTGCTCACGCCGTCGGCGGGCGACCCGAACACCGGCATCCCCGAGACCAAGGCGTTCATGGTCGACATCCGCAAGGTGGGAGGCAAGTAGTCATGGGAAAGATGTTCTTCATCGACCTTACCCGGTGCACCGGCTGCCGTGGCTGCCAGATAGCCTGCAAGCAGTGGAAGAACCTGCCCGCCGAGGAAACCCGCAACACCGGCTCGCACCAGAACCCGCCGGACCTCTCGTACGTCACCCTGAAGACGGTGCGCTTCGAGGAGGGCGTGTTCGACAAGAAGATGGACTGGCTGTTCTTTCCGGAACAGTGCCGCCACTGTGTCGAGCCCCCGTGCAAGGGCCAGGCGGACGTTGACCTTGAAGGCGCGGTGCTCAAGGACGAGGAGACCGGGGCCGTCATCTTCACCGAACTCACCGCCAAGGTGGACGGCGAGATGGTGCGTTCCGCCTGTCCGTACGACATTCCGCGCCGCGACGAGGCCACCGGCCTGCTGTCCAAGTGCGACATGTGCAACGACCGCGTGCAGAACGGCCTGCTGCCCGCCTGCGTGAAGACCTGCCCCACCGGGTGCATGAACTTCGGCGACGAGGCGGACATCATGGCCATGGCGGAACAGCGCCTGGCCGAGGTGAAGAAGAAGCACCCCAACGCCGTCCTGGGCGACCCCGACGACGTGCGTGTGGTGTACCTGTTCCAGCGCGATCCCAAGAGCTACTTCACGCACGCCGTGGCGGAACTGGAATCCGGCCCGCTTACCCGCAAGCAGCTGTTCGCACGGCTGTTCCGGGCGCGCGCGTAGCCTGACGGACATACCCCGGCCCGCCGCGCCGCGTTTTCGGCAACGCGCGGCGGGCCGATGTTTCCCTTGTTCCCTTTGTTCCCCTGTCATCCCTGCCACCTTGGGCCTCCCTGGGTGCGGGGCGGTTTCCCGCCTGCCCGGCCCACGGGGCGTCGGACTGCCGTTTTTCCGGCATGCCGCCGCCGTTGTTCCAAGGCGGCATCCCGCGCCGTCCGTTGCGGCCCCGTTCCCATGCCGGGAACGGGGCGCGCGGGCGGCGCTCCTTTTTCCGGGGCGGCTTGTGCCGGAACCGTGGCGACGCTAGGATGGAAACCAAAGGGACGGCGCGCGGAACGGCACGCGGGACCGCGCGTCGACCACACCAGCCATACGGAGGACGCCGTGAAGGCAGTGAGCATCATAGGGTTCAAGAATTCGGGCAAGACCACCTGCACCGCGCTGCTGGCCGACGCGCTGGAGGCGCGCGGACTGACCGTGGCCGTGGCCAAGCACACCCACCACAACCTGGACAAGGCGGAAACGGACACCGCCCGGCTGATGAAGCCGGGGCGCACGGTCATCGGCATCGCCGAGGGCGAGTGCGCGGTGTTCTGGTCCACCCGGCGCCACCTGGCCGACCTGCTGCCGCTGGTGCGGGCCGACGTGCTGCTGGTGGAGGGCGGCAAGAGCCTTGGCTGGCTGCCGCGCGTGCTGTGCCTGCGCGAGGCGGGCGAGGCGCAGGCCCTGGACAGGGGGCTGGCGCTGGCCACCTTCGGCGCGGTGGGCGCGGAAGGGCTGCCCCGGTTCGACGCGGCCAGCGTGGACGCGCTGGCGGAACTGGTGGCCGGGCGCGGCTTCGTGCTGCCGGGGCTGGATTGCGGGGCCTGCGGGCAGCAGGACTGTGCCGGGTTCGCCCGCATGGTGGTGGCCCATCAGGCCGTGCCGGGCGACTGCTGTTCCGTGGAGGGGCCGTTGTCGGTGACGGTGAACGGGCACCAGTTGGGGCTGAACCCCTTCGTGGCGCGCATCGTGTCCGGCGCGCTGAAGGGTATGCTGGCGGAACTGAAGGGCTATTCGCCGGGGGCGGAAGTGGTCATCCGTCTTGCGGAGTAGGAATTGCCGCCAGAGCATGTGCCCACTGCCGGGAGCGTCAGTGGAGATGGGGCGATAATATGTCGGAATGATTTGCTAAAAAAATCACAAAAAGCTGCGGCGAAATGCTGGACTCCCGCCGGGAACTCGACTAAGCAGGAATTGTGTCTGGTTGGTCGCACAGTTTGCGCGCTGGCCGGATGCACGCCGCCGCGACTGCCGCGATTGCCCCAATCGGCCACGAGCCGGGGCGGGTGGAGCCGCGGCGGCCATGTGAGAGAGACGAGAGCACCCACGTTCCTAACGGCGGGCCGCCGCCCTGCCGGGGACGATTTGAGAGACGAGAACAACGGGGCCAATGCTCCCGGCCCCGCCGATCATGCCTGTTCGGTTCTCCCTCTTGCCCTGAGGGGCCAGGGACGCCCACACCCCTGGCCCCACCCTCTCCCTCCGTCGCCCCTTTCGTGACGGCGCGAATTTCCACATCGCCCTGCCTCCACAAGGCGAATCCGCCCTCCGCCCGGCCCGGCATGTCGGCAGTCCCGGATCGACAAGCGACAGGCGGTGCGCGTCCGCCGCTTCCCGGTTCCGCTCCGGCGGAACAGGCGAGACGACGCAGGACAGGCCCGGTGCTTCTGGCATCGGGCCTGTTGCCTTTTCCGGACCCCGGCGGCAGGGCGTGGCGTCCGTTCCGGGGTGGTGGTGGGGCATCACGGCTGGCGGCATCCGCGAACGAAAACGGGGCGGGCACGCGTGTGCCCGCCCCGTGTCGCGCGTGCCGCGTGTGCCCGATATCAGCGCTTGCTTCCGTCCATCTGCTGGATGATGGTCCGCAGCCGCCCGGCCATGGCGGCCAGGGCGCGCACGGCCTCGCTGGCCGCCTCCATGCCCCGCGCCGATTCGGCGGCCACGTCGTTGACCTCGGTGACGGCGCGGCTGATCTGGTCCGAGGCGGCCGACTGCTCCTCGCTGGCGGCGGCGATGGACTGCACCTGCCCGGCGGTGTTGTCCGCGAACTCCACGATGCGCCGCAACGCCCCGCCCGATTCGTCGGCTAGGCCGGTGGCGTCGCCCACGGCCTGGGTGGCCGTGTCCATGTTGCTCACGTTGCGCTGGGCGGCGGTCTGGATGGCCGAGATGCGCGTCTCCACTTCCTTGGTGGCGTTGGTGGTCTTTTCGGCCAGCTTGCGCACCTCGTCGGCGACCACGGCGAATCCCCGCCCGGCGTCGCCCGCGCGGGCCGCCTCGATGGCCGCGTTCAGCGCCAGCAGGTTGGTCTGGTCCGCGATTTCGTTGATGACGTTGATGACCTCGCCGATGGATTCGGCGTCGCGCCCCAGCGACTGCATGTCCGCGCGCAGGCGGGTGGCTATCTCGTGCACGCGCGAGATGGACCGCCCGGCGTTCTCCACCACCTGCGCGCCCTTCTGGGCCTCTTCGCGGGTGGACCGGGAGGCGTCGGCGGCCAGGGTGGCGTTGCGGGCGATCTCCATGACCGTGGCGTTCATCTGGTCCATGGCGGTGGCGGTCTCGGCCATGCGGGCGCGCTGCACCTCGGCCCCGGCGCTGACCTGCTGGGTCTGGGCGGCCAGTTCCTGCGAGGCGTCGGTGAGGTCGCCGGCGATGGCGGCGGCCTCGCCGGCCACGCGGCGCATGGTTTCCACCAGCGCGCTCACTTCCTGCTCGCGCGCGGTGGCCGCCTGCATGGCGGCGCGGGCCTGCTCGGCCTGGTGGCTGGCCTCCTGGCCCTTGGCGGAACAGTCGTTCAGGGTTTCCTTCAACCGGCCGACCATGGCGGTCAGGTCGTCGCGCAGCAGGCCGAATTCGCCCGCCAGGTTGCCGCTGGCCGTGGCGTCCAGCCTGCCTGCCGCCACCTCGCGCGAGAAGGACTGCAAGGCGGCCAGCGAACGGGTGATGCCCGAGATCACGGCCAGCACGAACAGGGTGATCAGCACGCCCATGCCCGCCTCGATGACCGTGTTCACCGTCTTGACCAGGCCGGAAATCTCGTCGGCCTTTTCCTCGTAGGTCTTGCGGATGTCGGCCAGCGCCGGTTCCACGGCCCGTCCGGCCTGGATCATGGCGTCGGTTTCGGTCACCGTGCGGAACACCTCGTCCAGCGAGGCGTTGTAGCGGGCCAGGGTGGACCGGCCCTTGTCGCACATGGCCGCGTTGCCGGGGTCGGCCGCCGCGATGCGTTGCAGCAGCGAATCCACCGTGGCGATGTGCTTGCGGGTCTTGTCCGCCCACTGCTGTTCCTTGCGCATGAGGAAGTTCTTTTCCTGGCGGCGGGCCTGCAACAGCTCCGTGTTGGCGTCCACGGCCAGGGCCCGCAGTTCCAGGGCCCGCTCGATCTTGGCCGAGCCCACCCAACTGGCGGCCACGATGGCGGCCAGGGCCACGAGAACGGAAGCGAGCAGCAGGTACAGTCTGGTCTTGATCCCCATGAAGGTGCTCCTCTTTGGAAACGGGGGAAACGGGGGAAACGGGGAAAACGGCGGCACTGCCCCCTGCGGCGTGCGCTCGCGGTGCGTCGGTTCAGGACCAGGGCAGGAGCAAGCTTCGTTCCATAATTCACATGTTGATATTATCTCATTATTTCAAATTATTGTGTGATTCATGCAAGGTCCTGCTTGCCCCGGTGCCACGAATGGGATAGCGCTGTGAAAGATTTTGCAACGTTTTGCAACGTTGTTGTTCCGTTCGCCGGCCAGGGCGGGGAGCGGGACAACGGACCCCAAGGGAACGGGAGCGGTGATGGCCGAGGGAGCGGGGCAGGGCATGGGCGCGGCGCTGGGGCCGCTGTTGCAGGGGCTGTTCGACCAGCCGGTGGCGGCGCGCACCCTGCTGGACCGCATTCCCCTGCCGCTGGCGCTGGTTTCGGCCGAGCGGCGGGTGATATTCCTGAACCAGGCCGCCTGCGCCCTTACGGCCATGTCGCGCGAGCGGGCTCAGAACCTGCCGTGCCGCTACGTGTTCCGGTGCAGCCTGTGCACCGGCGGCTGCCCGCTGGACGTGGTGGACAAGTCGCCCCCGGCCGCCGTGGCCCCGGTGGCGCGCGAGGCGGACATCGTCAACGCCGACCGGGCGCGCATCCCCGTGCGGGTGACCTGCGGCGCGCTGACCGCCCCCGACGGCAGCCGGGTGGGCTATTTCGAAACGCTGGAAGACCTGCGCCTGTTCCGCCCGGCCGAGGTCCGGCCCGAATGGCCGCAGGGCTTCGGCGACATGCTGGGGCACAGCCCCGAGATGGAACGGGTGTTCCGGCTGCTGCCCGGCATCGCCCAGACCGATTCCTCGGTGCTGGTCACCGGGGAGACGGGCACCGGCAAGGACCTGCTGGCCGAGGCGGTGCACAACGCCTCCAACCGGGCCAAGGGGCCGTTCGTCAAGGTGAACTGCGGCGCGCTGCCGGAAAGCCTGCTGGAATCAGAACTGTTCGGGCACCAGAAGGGCGCCTTTACCGGGGCGTCGGAAAACAAGCCCGGCCGGTTCCGGCTGGCCCACAACGGCACGCTGTTCCTCACCGAGGTGGGCGACCTGCCCCTGCCGTTGCAGGTCAAGCTGCTGACTTTTCTCGACGACAAGATCATCCACCCGCTGGGCTCCACGCGCGGGGTGCACGTGGACGTGCGCATCATCGCCGCCACCCACCGCGACCTGCGCCACATGGTGCGCGAGGGGCGCTTTCGGGAAGATCTGCTGTACCGCCTGAACGTGGTCCGGTTCCACCTGCCGCCCCTGCGCGAGCGGGGCGACGACGTGTCCCTGTTCCTGGCGCACTACCTCAAGGTGTACGCGGGCATGTTCGGCAAGCGGCTGGCCGGGTTCACCCCGGCGGCGGAGCGGGCGCTGCTGCGCCACGCCTACCCCGGCAACGTGCGCGAGGTGCGCAACATCGTGGAATATTGCGTCAATGTCTGCCAGGACACCCACGTGGACCTGCCGCACCTGCCCCGCTACCTGCTGGAGGAAACCGGCGAGCCCGATGGCCCCGGTCACAGGGGGGTGCAGGACGGCACGGGCGGCGACGCGCGGGCGGGGCAGGGCACCCTGGCGGCGGGGAGCCATGCGCATCGGGGCGGCGGCGCCGGGCCGGTGGGCGAGGGCGGAGGCGCGGCCCCGTCCCCGGAATTCCCGGCCGTGGACGATGATGCACGGGCCGACGCCACGTGGGCCGAAGCGGAGCGCCGCCTGATCATGGAAGCCCTGGTGCGGGCGCGCGGGCGGCGTGGCGCGGCGGCGGCGGAACTGGGCTGGGCGCGTACCACGCTGTGGCGCAAGATGCGCCAGTACGGGCTGGACCGATGAGCGGCGTCACGGGCAACGCAACGCCGCCAAGGGCGGCCATCAGGGAGAACGCCATGCGCGGCAACGTGCTCGTGGCCCTGCACCGCGATGCGGTGGCCCCCCGGTTCGACCGGGCCACCGAGGCGTGGCTGGGCCGCATCGACGGCGAGGGCGGGCTGGCCCGCTCGCGCACCATGGTGCTGGCCAGCGCCACGGCCGAGGAATTGTGCCGGATCATCCTGACCGAAAACGTCACCACCGTGGTCTGCTGCGGCATCGAGCAGGAATTCCACGACTACCTCACCTGGAAGCGCATCACCGTGCTGGACGGCGTGGTGGGCGGGCGCGATGCGGTCATCGGGGCGCTGCTGGCCGGCACCCTGAAGGCCGACGCCGTGCTGGGCGGGGTATAGCGCAGCGTTCCCACGCCGGATGGCCGTCGCCGGAGTGGGGGGCGCTGGCCCGCGTGCCGCCACGGCACCGGCCCTTTCTTCCTTCCTTGCTTTCCACCTTCCCTGCCTCCCGTCCGCGTTTTCCTTGCGCCAGCCCTCCCTTCCCGTCCTTGCTTCTTCGCCCGCCTTTCCCCCCTTTGTCCGCGTGCGTCCGCCACGTCGCACCGGGGCGGATGCAGGGGGACTCTCCCCATGCCGTTGCAAATCCCTCCTTATCGGCCCGTGATTCATGCTGCAAAATGTTCCATTATGATGCACACGATGATTCCAGGTACGCTCAACGACCACGCGCGGCCATGTCCCGTTGCGCCGCCATGCCGTCAACATGCCGCGACAATGCGGAAAGTGCAGCTGGAACGGGCCTTGCTATGATTTTCACGAAGCACTGCCGCGTGCGCGCGTGAGCACTGTCTTCAACCTGCAACCCCCGCCCGGCGACGGGCGACGGCATGTCCGGGCCGGATGTCGCTTCCGGGCCGGGACAACGGGACAAGGGCCGGTGCATCATGTGGATGACCTCGGTGCTGGTGTTCGATACCGATACCGCCTTCGCCCGGCACGTGGCCGAACTGCTGGGCGGCGGCAGCGCCTGCGTGGTGGCGGCGGAGCCCGACGACGCCCGCCGCCTGCTGGCCACGGGCGGGTTCAGCGTCTTCGTGTTCGGCTGCGCCGAAGGGCCGCCCTGCCCGTTGGGCCTGCTGGATTCGGCGCGGCGGCTGGCCCCGCACATGGGGGTCATCCTGATGGTCCGCCCCGACCAGGTGAGGCTTTCCATCCAGTGCATGAAGCGGGGCATAGACGACGACATCCTGATCCCCTTCGACATGGACTCCATGCTGCGCAAGGTGGCCTCGGTGGCGCAGCGCCGCCGCCTGGCGCCTGCGCCGCAGGCCACGGGGCGTGGCGCGCCGGGTCCGCGCGATGCTTCCTGAGGGCGACGCATCCTGAGGACGACGCTTCGGCCGGGTTCGGGCGCGCCCGGCGGCGCGGGAGCACTGCCGCCATGCGTGGCGGGGGGTACGGCGGCATGTTGCGGCGTGTCGCGGCGCGTTGCGCCGGGGGCGGAGGCGCCGCCCCTGAGGCGTCATTGCGTCCTGTCGGCGTATAGACTCGCGGATGGAGCCCCATCGGCACGTTCTCCTGCATTCGCTTGCGTCTGCGGACCCTGCGGCGTAAGGTGTGACGCCCGGCCTCGCCGGGTATCACAGGAGAATGCGACGAAATATGAACCCACGTGTACTTGTGGCCCTCAGGAAATTTCTGAAGATTGCCGATCATACTCCCGGCCGGTTGCGGCTCAAGGTGGACCTCGCCGTCCTCCGGCATCCGGCCGCCGCGCAGTTGCGCGCCCTGACGCCCGAAACGTGGCCGGGCCTGCGCGGGACACGCTTCGACGTGTTCACCTCCACGCTCACGCTGGACTACGATCCGGGGGTGCTGCCGGGGGAACTGTTCGAGGAACTGCTGGCCACGGCCGACGAGGACCGGGCCGCACTGCTTGCGGAAAGGCTGTGCGGCGCCACGTCCGCCTGACCGCAACGGGGAAAATCATGTCGCGCAAGCGGGGGCATGACTAGGCTGGACAGGTTGCATGGGCTGTCTGGCAGAACGGGGCTGGGTTTGGTTGTAGTGGGCTGGATCGGGCATCGCCGTGCCGGAAGCGCCTGGCGGATGTGTCTGGCGGATGCGTCCGCCGGATGCGGCGGGGCTGCCTTCCGGCCCGCCAGCGCGCGGAATGGGCGGGGCTGCCGGCCCGTGACGCCGTGACGTCAACGTTCCGGACGGGAGAAGACACATGACGCTCGCCAAGAAGCTGATTCTGGGATTCGGTCTTGTTCTTGTGCTGCTGGTGGCGATGGGAGGCATTTCCTACAAGGCGCTGTCGGACGCCACGTTCGGCTTTACGGACTACCGGCGCACGGCGCGCGGTTCGCTCATGAGCGGGGGCATCATGACCGACATGCTGCAGATGCGCCTTGGCGTGCTGAGCTACATGAACACCTCGTCCGAGGCGGCCCTGCGCACCTACGAGGAATCCCGCGCGGAACTGGCCAAGGGGCTGGACGAGGCCGACAAGACCATCAAGAATCCCGACCGCCGCAAGCACCTGGCCACCGTGGCCGAGGCCCTCGCCCAGTACACCGACGGCATGGCCGAACTGCGCAAGCACGACCTGGCGCGCCAGGCCGAAATCAGCGCCCTGAACGCCATGGGCCCGCAACGCGTGCAGGCCCTTGCCCAACTGGCGGAAGCGGCCCAGCGCGAAGGCGACACGGTGGGCGCCGCACGGGCCGAGGCGGTCATCCGCGCCATGCTGGAACTGCGCGTGGCCGTGGTCAAGATGATGGCCGACACCGACGTCAAATGGCTGGAACTGGCCAAGCAGGATGCCGTGCAGGTGAGCGAGGCCTTCAACCGGCTGATGGCGGACGTGCGCAACCCCGTGCTGCGTGACCGTGCGCGCGAGTTGCACCAGCAGCGCACCGACTATTTTTCGGCGTTCGAGCGCATGTCCGCCGCGGCCCTGAAGCGCGACGCCGTGTTCAACGACCGCCTGGTCAAGCTGGGGCCGGCCATCGCCCAGGCCTGCGACGCCATCCAGAGCAGCTATGAAACGGAACAGCGCGAGATCGGGCCGCGCGTGCAGGCGGCCAACGAGCAGGCCCAGTTGCTGACCGTGGGCATCGCCGTGGTGGCCGTGGTGGCGGGCGTGTTCATCTCGTGGCTGCTGATCCGGGTGGTCATGGCCCAACTGGGCGCGGACCCGGCGGCGCTGGGTGCCGTCACCCGGCGCATCGCCGCCGGGGATCTGGACGTGTCCTTCGACGCAGGCGGCGGCAGGCTGCGCGGCGTGTACGCCGACATGAAGGGGATGGTGGACGGCCTCGTATCGGTGATCACCGAGGTGCGCTCGGGCGCGGAAAACGTGGCCTCGGGCAGCGAAGAGCTTTCCGCCTCGGCCGAAACCCTGTCGCAGGGCGCCACCGAACAGGCCGCATCCATAGAAGAGATATCCTCGTCCATGGAAGAGATGGCGTCCAACATCCGCCAGAACATGGAAAATGCCCGCCAGACCGAGACCATCGCCACGCAGGCCGCCACCGACGCCGAGGCGGGCGGCAAGGCCGTGGGCGATACCGTGGGCGCCATGCGCGAGATCGCGGCCAAGATATCCATCATCGAGGAAATCGCCCGCCAGACCAACCTGCTGGCGCTGAACGCGGCCATCGAGGCGGCCCGCGCCGGTGAACACGGCAAGGGCTTCGCCGTGGTGGCGGCCGAGGTGCGCAAGCTGGCCGAACGCAGCGGCGAGGCGGCGGCCGAGATCAGCGAGCTTTCGTCGTCCAGCGTGGCCGTGGCCGAGCATGCCGGAGAAATGCTGACCAAGATGGTGCCGGGCATCCGCCGCACCGCCGAACTGGTGCAGGAGATCGCCGCCGCCAGCAACGAGCAGAACGTGGGCGCGGAACAGGTCAACAAGGCCATCGCCCAGCTCGACCAGGTCATCCAGCAGAACGCCTCGGCCTCGGAGGAAATGGCCTCCACGTCCGAAGAACTTTCCAGCCAGGCCGAGCAGTTGCAGGCCACCGTCTCGCGCTTCCGCGTGGCCTCGCTGGACGGGGGCGTGACGCGCGCGCCGCGCCGCGCCCAGCCCTCGGGGGCTCCGCGCGCCGTGGCGGCCCAGGCGCCGCGCAAGGCGGTGTCCGGCAAGGGCGGCAACATCGCCCTGGACATGGGCGCGGATGCGGATGACAGTGAGTTCGAGCGCTTCTAGGGGCTGTCTCTAAATTGTCTTTTCGTCCGTTGGCAGACCGACCCGAAGGGCGCGGAGCGTGCCCGTTAAGCGAGCTTGCGAGCTTTACGGGCATCGAGCGCAGAGCGGTCAAACTTCGCCTGCCATATCGGTCGAATACAATAAGAGTATACTCCCTCATGGCAGGTTCGTTTTCCTTGCCAACGAACGAAAACCCTAATTTGGAAACAGCCCCTAGCGCCCGGCATTTTCGGGAGGCAGCATGTACGAGACCAGCCAGTATCTTACCTTCACCCTTGGCGAAGAGGTGTTCGCGCTGGACATAGGCACCGTGCGCGAAGTGCTGGAACTGACCGCCATCACGCGCATTCCCCGCACGCCGGAATTCATGCGCGGGGTCATCAACCTGCGCGGGCGCGCCGTGCCCGTGCTGGAGTTGCGGCGCAAGTTCGGCATGGAGCCGGCGGCCGACACCGTGAGCACGTGCATCATCATCGTGGAGGCCGAACTGGAGGGCGAGGGGGCCGTCATCGGCGCACTGGTGGATTCGGTGCGCGAGGTCATCGAGATCCCGGCCGAGGCCATCGAGCCCGCGCCGCGCATGGGCACCGCCGTGCGCCAGGACTTCATCAGGGGCATGGGCCACCGCAACGACGGCTTCGTGATCATCCTGGACGGCAACCGCATCTTCTCGGTGGAGGAACTGGCCGCCACCGGGGCGGCGGTGGGCGCCGGGGCGCTGCCGGGCGAGGACGCGGTCCCCGTGGCCGCCACGGCCGGTGGCGACGGCGCGCCCCTGTAGCACGCCGGAACGGCGCACACGCGGGATACACAACGGGCCGGGCGCATGCGTTTGGCCCGTTTGCTCGTCTGGCCCGTTTTTTCGTCCGGCCGCGCTTCCGTGCCGCCTGGGCCGGGCGCCGCCCGTTCCGGGGGCATCGAGTGCCCGGCCGCGGGGATGGCCTTGCGTCGCCCCGGTGTTCCGGGTAGCCTTGCGTTCACTGGCCGCTGCCCGTCGGCATGGGATATTTCGGGCGCGGTCCCTGCCCGCAACGGGCGGCACGCCGCCACAGGAGTCAGCAACCGGTGAGCGCCACAGACGCCACGCAATCCACCAGTTCCGGCGCCGGTTCCCGTCCCGGACGCACCAGCGCCCGCAAGGCCGACTGCGCGCCCGGTGTGACCGGGGCGACTGGTGCGACCGGTCGCGCAGCCGGTGCCGATTTCGACGACGCCCCGGTATGCCAGCAACACTGCGAGCATGCCGACGTCATCGCGCGGGTGCGCGCCCGGCTGGCCCCGGACGAGGACATGGCCGAACTGGCCGCCACCTTCCGGCTGCTGGGCGACCGCACCCGGGTGCGCATCCTCGAGGCGTTGGCCTGCGACGAGTTGTGCGTGTGCGATCTGGCCGCCGTGGTGGGGCACAGCCAGTCCGCCGTCTCGCACCAGTTGCGCCTGCTGCGCGCGGCCAAGCTGGTGCGCGTGCGCCGCGACGGCAAGAACGCCTTCTACACCCTGGACGACGACCACGTGCGTCACCTGTTCCGCCAGGCGCTGGACCATGTGCAGGAAAGCCGCTGACCCGGCGGGGAAGGTGGTCGGCGGCGTGAGGTGACGGGCGCCGCAAGGGCGACGTGGCGTTGGCTCGCACCTGCGGTTTGAGCCATATTTGGTGAAACGCGCGGTCCTTCGGGGCCGCGCGTTTCATTTTCCGCCCGCCGCAACCGCTCCGCAGCCGGGCCGCAACCGCTCCGGATTGCCCGCCGTGCTCCGTCCGGCGCGGATTTTCGTTGACAGCGGGGGCACGTTCGGGTGAATTGGTTCAACCAGTGAATGGTTGTACCAATTTTACGGCCGTTCGCGCATCCCACTGCCCCGGGAGGGCCGTTGCGTGAAAGCGCAGATGACCCCCGCCTTCAAGCCCGCGCGCCGCATCCGCCTGCACGAGGAGATCGTGGGGCAGATCCGCGACCTCATCGAGAAGGGCGAACTGAAATCCGGCGACAAGCTGCCCCCCGAACGCCGCCTGGCGGAGCTGTTCGGGGTGTCGCGGCATTGCGTGCGCGAGGCCATCCGCTCGCTGGAGCAGCAGCGCATCGTCACCAGCCGCCTCGGCGACGGCACCTACGTGCTGGACGACACCGAAGAGACGCTCATCGAACCCCTGGCCGCCATCATCGAGCAGCGCCGCGCCAAGCTGCGCGAGGTGCTGGAATTCCGCCGCCTGCTCGAACCGCAGATCGCCGCGCTGGCCGCGGCCCACGTCAGCGACGGCGACCTCGCGGCCCTGCGCCGCGCCCTGGACGCCCAGACCGCCGAGATAGACGGCGGCAACACCGGGTCCGACGCCGACGTGGAGTTCCACATGATCATCGCCCGCGCCACCCGCAACACGGTGGTGCAGGAAGTGCTGACGCGCCTGCACGACATCCTCAGCGACAGCCGCGACTTCACCTTGCAGACCGAAGACCGCCGCCAGTGGGCCGTTTCGACCCACGCCAACATCCTCGCCGCCATGGAGGCGCGCGACCCCCAGGCGGCCTTCCGCGCCATGCACGAACATATTCTGCACGTCGAGGAGATAGCCCTCGAATGGTCGGGGGAATGACCCCCATGGGCAACCGGGCATGACCACGCAGGCGGCACTACCACTCACCGCGCGCTCCGGCGCATCCGGCGCATCCGGAGTTTCCGGCGCGCATCACGCCAACGACGTCCGGGGCGAGGCATGCCCGGTGCGGGCCCGGCCCGCGCCGCCCATGTTCGCCTGGCAACGGAGGGACATGATGAAGGAAGTTCGCGACAAGGCACGTCAACTGATGAAGGGCTACTGTCGGGTCTGTCCGGTGTGCAACGGCAAGGCATGCTCGGGCGAGGTGCCCGGCATGGGCGGCCTGGGCACCGGCGCCACGTTCGCCGCCAACCTTGAAGCGCTGGCCGCCGTGCGTCTGAACATGCGCCTGGTGCACGACGTGAACGAGCCCGACACGTCCACCACCGTGTGCGGCATGGCGCTGGACATGCCCGTGCTGGCCGCGCCCATCGGCGGGGTATCCTTCAACATGGGCGGCGGCGTGAGCGAGGAAGACTACGCGGCCGCCGTGGTGGGCGGCTGCGCCGAGCGCGGCATCATCGGCTGCACCGGCGACGGCGTGCCCCCGTTCATCATCGACGCGGGCTTCGCGGCCATCACCGGCGCGGGCGGGCGGGGCATCCCGTTCATCAAGCCGTGGGACGGTGCGGAACTGGACGAAAAGCTGGACCGCGCGCTGGAACTGGGCTGCCCGGCCCTGGGCATGGACATCGACGCCGCCGGCCTCGTCACCCTGCGCAAGATGGGCCGCCCCGTGGGACCCAAGACCCCGGCCGAACTTTCGCGCATCGTGGCCAAGGTCAAGGCCAGGGGCATGGCGTTCATCCTCAAGGGCATCATGACCACCACCGACGCCAGCCTGGCCGTGGAGGTGGGGGTTGACGGCATCGTGGTGTCCAACCACGGCGGCCGCGTGCTCGACCATGCCCCCGGCACCGCCGAAGTGCTGCCCGAAATCGCCGACGCGGTGAAGGGCCGCATCGCCATCCTGGCCGACGGCGGCGTGCGCGACGGCGTGGACGTGTTCAAGATGCTGGCCCTGGGGGCCGACGCCGTGATGCTGGGCCGCCCCTTCTCCATCGCCGCCGTGGGCGGACTGAAGGATGGGGTGACCATGCTGGTCGATTCCGTCAAGGGCCAGTTGGTGCAGGCCATGGTGCTGACCGGCAGCGCCAACGTGGCGGGCATAGGCCGTCACGCCCTGCGCATGTAATTGCAAATGGTCTTTTCGCTTGTTGGCTTTGTCAAACTTCGCCTGCCATAGCGTTGCTGTCTTTATCCGCGCGCTGCGGTCCCTATCCGTAAGGTTCGCTGCGCTCACCAACGGCTAGGGCAAGACTCGCGCTACGCGCTCGCCTAACGGCTAAGGCTCGGTCAAATACGATAAGAGTACGCTCTGCGGTCGCCATCCGTAAGGTTCGCTTCGCTCACCTAACGGCTGCCGCACTCCCTCATGGCAGGCTCGTTTTCCGCGCCAACAAGCGAAAATCCTCATTTGCAATCCTGACGGATATCCGGTCCGGCGGCCGCCCCAGCGGCGGGTCGCCGGACTATCAGCCCCGCGCCGGGCGGAATGCCCCGCGCCACGTCGGGAACCACGCGGGCCGCGCAGTGCCCGCAACGCGGAGAGCCTTTCATGATCCTCACCCTCACGCTCTATCTGTTCCTTGGCGCCATCGCGGGCATCCTTGCCGGGCTGCTCGGCGTGGGCGGCGGGCTGGTCATCGTGCCCATGCTCAATCTCGCCTTCGAATGGCAGGGCATACCGCACGAATTCATGCAGCACCTGGCGCTGGGCACCTCCATGGCCAGCATCATGTTCACCTCCATCTCCAGCTTCCGGGCGCACCACAAGCGCGGGGCCGTCCTGTGGCACGTGGTGTGGCGCATCACCCCCGGCATCATTCTCGGCACGCTCGTCGGCACGTGGGTGGTGGCCCAGCTTTCCACCAATTTCCTCAAGGGCTTCTTCGTCTGCTTCCTGTACTGGGTGGCGGCGCAGATGCTGCTGGACATAAAGCCCAAACCATCGCGCGAGTTGCCCGGCGCCATGGGCATGTTCGGCATGGGCAACCTCATCGGCGTGGTGTCCAGCCTGGTGGGCATCGGCGGCGGCTCGCTGTCGGTACCGTTCATGGCGTGGTGCAACGTGGCCATGCATACGGCCATCGGCACCTCGGCCGCCATCGGCTTTCCCATCGCGGTGTCCGGCACCGTGGGCTACATAGTTAACGGGCTGGCTACCCAGGGCCTGCCCGCGAACACCTTCGGTTTCGTTTACCTCCCCGCCCTGGTCGGCATCGTCTGCGCCAGCGTGCTCACGGCCCCCCTTGGCGCCCGGCTGGCGCACAGCCTGCCGGTGACCAGGCTCAAGCGCATCTTCGCCGTGCTGCTCATCGTCATGGCCACGCGAATGCTGATCGGCCTCTTGTAGACGGGTCTCTCTCCCACCGAAGGTATTCTCACGCACGGCCCCCGGCGCCCCTACGCCGGGGGCCGCCGCGTTGGCGGGGGAATCCCCGGGCGGTTCCGCGCGCGGGGGTTGCATTCGCCGGGCCGGACATATAGATGGGCTGAATGCCATCATCCCTTTACAAAACTTTACATTCGCCGCGCGTCGATGCGGCGGGCGCGCCCGGCGTGGCCCGCCGCGTGGCACGGTGCCGTGCCCCGGCCGCGTGGTCGCCAGTGGCGTGGGCGCCAGTGGCGTGGGCGCCAGTGGCGTGGGCGCCAGTGGCGTGGGCGCCAGCCGCGTGGATACTGGTCGCGTGCCTGCTGTTGTCCGGCCCCGAGGCGCGGGCGGCGGAGAGTACGCCGGGGCAGAGCGCCGACGCCGTGGAGCGGTTCATCCGCGCTGGCGTGGAGCTTGCCGACGCCTACGCCGCCGGGCCGGTGTGCGGCCGCATCGCCGGGGACGTGGAGCGGGTGCGGGGCGCGCGCGCCGGATCCGAGGCGGCCATGAAGCGGCTGCTGCTGGTGGAGAACGACCCCAGGCAGGAAATGCTGCGCGGCGCGTTCCGCCGCGCCAACGAGTCCGCCTTGCGGCTGGAGCGCACCCTGGACGGCGCCGGGGCCGTGTGCCGCCAGGGGGGCGATGCGCGCATGGACGCCACTGGCTACCGCCTGCGCCTGGAAAACGAGGCGCTGTTCCTGGCCGAGAACGGCCGCACCCTGTGCCGCACCCTGCGGGCGGAGGTGCCCGGCATGGTCTGGCCCGATTGCGACCGGCCCTGATTTGCCCTGACGGGTATTGTCGGCCCCGCCCCGTCCTGACCGGCCCCGCCCCGTCCTGACCGGTCCTGGCTGGTCCTGACCGGGCCCCGGCCACGCAATCGACGCTCCGCTTCATTCCCCGCGTGGGAACGGGCCGGGCGCAACATCTCCCCGCCGCGCCCGGCGCCGTTTGGTCGCGCCGCCCCCCTTGCCCGAGCGGCGCATCCGGGGTAGATGCACGGCCAACGCGGTCCCCCGGCTTCACGGCCCAGGCGGCGCGCGGTGATCCGGGCTGAACTGGCCTGAGCTGGGCGCGCCTGCCGCATGGCGGGGCGTGCCCCCGTTTTTCATGCCGGTCGGCGTGCGTTCAGGGCGCGGGGCCGGGCAGGGAGGTTGTGCATGTTCACCCGCAAGGACCTGGCCTATTCGGTTCGCTGGAACCTGCTGCTGCTCACCGTGGGCTCGGCGCTGTTCGCCCTGGGGGCGCAGGGCATCGTGGCCCGGCACGGGTTTCTCACCGGCGGCATCTACGGCATCGCGCTGCTGTCGTGGTACCACACCCACCTGCTGTCCCCGGCGGCGTGGTACCTGCTGTGCAACATCCCGCTGTTCGTGCTGGGGTGGCTGCACGTGGGGCGGCGGTTCCTGCTCTACAGCCTGTACGGCATGCTGGCCACCACCCTGTTCGCGGAGGTGTTCAAGTCCGTGGACCTCGGCGTGCACGACCAGTTGTACGCCGCCGTGGCCTCGGGGGTGATCTGCGGGGCGGGCAGCGGCATCATGCTGCGCTCGCTGGGGTCCGGCGGCGGGCTGGACGTGGCGGCCATCATCCTGCACCAGCGTTTCGGCCTCGGCATCGGGCGGTTCGGGTTCTGCTTCAACGTCGTGCTGTTCGCGGCCAGTCTGGTCTCCATGCCCGTGGACCCGGTGATCGCCTCGCTGATCCAGGTGTTCATCGCGGCGGTGACGCTGGAATACGTGCTGGCCCTGTTCAACCAGCGCAAGGTGGTGTTCGTCATTTCCGAGCACAGCCGGCGCATCGGGCACGACCTGGTCACCGAACTGGGGCAGGGGGCCACCTTCCTGCAGGGACGGGGCGGCTATTCCGGCGACGACCGGGAAATCGTCATGACCGTGACCAACAACGTGCAGCTGAAGCGCATGGAGGAGTTGGTGTTCACCGTGGACCCCGACGCGCTGTTCATCGTGGAGAACACCTTTACCGTGCTCGGCGGCCAGTTTGCCCGAAGAAAGGTGTACTGACGCAGGCGGTTGTGTCATGCTGGAGGACACGCAAGCGCCGCTTCGACATCGCCTTGGGGGAGGCCGCATGACCGACATCGTTCCGCGTATCCGGACCGCGCGCCGCGCGGGCCTGCTGGCCTGCGTGGCGCTGTGCGCGCTGCTGGCCGCCGCCGTGCCGCGGGCGCGGGCGCAGGACGCCGCCCCCGGACCGGAAGCCGCCCCCGCCGCCCCCGCCGTCTCCGCCGCCCCCGCGCCGGGCGTGCCGGTGTTGCGCATCTCCGTGGAGAACGGCCCCACGCATTTCCAGGTCAAGGCCCTGCGCCGCTTCGCGGAGGACGTGCGGCAGCGTCTGGCCGGTCGGCTGCGGGTGGAGGTGTACGACAACGCCAGCCTGTACCGCGACCGCGACGTGTTGCAGGCGCTGAACCTCGGCCGCGTGGAAATGGCCCTGCCCGGCACGTGGGTGCTGCATTCCGCGGTGCCCGACTGCGGGGTGTTCATGCTGCCCGCCCTGTACGGCGCCCCGGCCCGCGCCAGCCTGGCCGTGGCCGACGGGCCTCCGGGGCGCATCATCGACGCGCGCATCGAGCGCAACCTGCGCGTCGCCGTGCTTGGCCGCTGGCTGGAACTGGGGCACGCCAACCTGTATCTGGTGGACCGTGCCGTGCACCGGCACGAGGACCTCGCGGGGCTGCGCATCCGCGTGGCGGGCGGCCCGGCCAACGAACTGCGCCTGGCGGCCATGGGCGCCAGACCCCTGGTGGTGCCCTGGCCCGACCTGCCGCACTGGTTGCAGGGCGGCAACCTGGACGGGCTGATGACCACCCACGAGACGGCCGTGTCCGGCCAGTTGTGGCGCTACGGGGTGTCGCACGTGTTCGAGGACCACGCCTACTTCGCCATGTACGTGCCGCTGGTCAGCCGGATGTTCTGGGAACGCCTGCCCGGGGACATGCGCGACGTGCTGCGCGACGCCTGGGAAGCCCACGTGGACGAGGCGCGCGCCCTGGCCGCCGGAGCCCAGGCCGAGGCCCGCGAGACGCTGCGGGCGCGGGGGCTGGTGTTCGCCGTGCCCGACGAGGCGGTGCTGCGCCGCTGGCGCGAACGGTTGCGCCTTGGCGAGCGGGAGGTCGTGGATTTCGTGGGGGTGGACCCCACGCTGTACGAGACCGTGAAGACGACGGCGTGGCAGGCGGAGCAGGCGTCGCCGGACTAGCGGCGCGCCCGGCCAGGCACGGGCCGTCCGCTCCGCATCCGTCCTGCATCCATCCTGCATCCGTCCTGTATTCATCGGGCACGCAGCAGCCCATCAGGCACGCCTCGGGCAACCACAGGGAGGGTTCATGAATCCGTTCCGTCCGGTTTCCGTCCGTCCGGTCAACCTGTTCCGCATGGCGGCGCTGGCGTTGCTGGCGGTGCTGTCCCTGGGGCAGCCCTCCGCTCCGGCCGTCGCGGCCGTTGCCGCCGACGCGGCCCTGTCCGCGCCCGCATCGTTGCCGTGGCACGAGGTGGAGGCCGCCGCGCGCGGCACCACGGTGCGCTTCCACATGTACGGCGGCATGGCCACGGCCAACCGCTACGTGGACGGATTCGTGGCGCCGGAACTGGCCCGCCGTTACGGCATCGCCCTGGTGCGGGTGCCCATGGAGGCTCCGGTGTTCGTCAACCGTCTGCTGGCCGAAAAGTCGGCGGGCCGCGCCACGGGCAGCATGGATCTGCTGTGGATCAACGGCGAGAACTTCCGCAACGCCCGCCTGGGCGGCGTGCTGTGGGGTCCCTATGCCCCGGCCCTGCCCAACATGGCCCTGACCGACCCGGTGCAGAGCGCCACGGACTTCGGCTACCCCGTGGACGGCTACGAATCGCCCTACGGCCGCGCGCAACTGGTGCTGGAATACGACACCGCCCGCACCCCCGAGCCGCCGCGCACCATGGCCCAGCTGGACCAATGGGCCAAGGCGCACCCCGGCCGGTTCACCTACCCCCAGCCGCCGGACTTCACCGGATCGGCCTTCATCCGCCAGGCGTTCTACGCCCTCACCGGCGGCCACGCGCAGTACATGCGCCCGCTGGACAAGGACCTGCTGGCCCGCAACGCTCCGGCCCTGTGGGCCTGGCTGCGCGACCTGGCCCCGCACCTGTGGCAGGCCGGGCGCGCCTACCCGCGCGACGCCGCCGCGCTGGACGGGCTGTTCGCGCGGGGAGAGGTGGACTTTTCCGTCTCGTACCACCCGGCGCACGCCCAGGCGCTCATCGACGACGGCACCTACCCGGCCACGGTGCGCACGGTGGCGCTGGACGATGGGGCCATCTTCAACACCCATTTCGTGGCCATCCCCTTCAACGCGCCCAACAAGGCGGGGGCCATGGTGGCCGCCAACTTCCTGCTGTCGCCCGAGGCGCAGCTGGCCAAGATGGACCCGGCCTGGTGGGGCGATTTCCCGGCCATCGAGGTGGAACGGCTGCCTGGGGAATGGCGCGCCCGCTTCGCCGCCGTGAAGATGGGCGAGGCGACCCTGCCGCCCGACGTGCTGGCGAAACGGGCCGTGCCCGAGATCCCCGCCGACTGGCTGGAGGCGTTGGAGCGCGGCTGGGATGCCGAGGTGTTGCGCAGGTAGCGAGCGGGCATGCGTCCGAAGCGGGACGATGCCGCAATGGCGGAATAGCAGGGGCCGCTCCCTTCGGGGGGCGGCCCTTTCGCGTGGGCGGGGAACGGCGGGGGGCCGTGCGAGGCGCGGCGGAATGCCGTTTCGGCCGGGTGGCCGGAACTACTCGGGGCCGCCGTACTCGCGGGCATGCCAGGCGCGCAGCCCGCGCGGCTTGTCGCGCAGGTAGCCGGAAACCAGGTGGTCCAACAGGTTGCGGGCCGCGCGTTCGGACAGCAGCAGCAAGGGGGTGTCGGCCCCCTGCGCCTCAAGCAGCAGCAGGCTGGCGTCGAGGGTGCAGCGGAAGCGCTGGCCATGGCCGCGCGTGCGCAGGGCAAGGCACAGGTCGCACAGGTCCTGCTCGCTCAGGGGCGAGAGGGCGGCGAGCCAGGACATGGCATCGGTGGTGGCGTTGGTATAATCGAGCATAACGTATTGCCCGATGTATTGCGCGGCTGGGGGCGCGTCAAGCGTGTGCGCCCGCGCACCCTCCACGGTTCCGGGGAAAATATAAATGACCGGCGCGAGCGGCGCTTGCTAGTCTGTTGCGGGTGTCGGCGCTCCGCGCGCACGGCGTCTAGTTCCTACAACGGGGTTCGCAACGTGAAGCATGACATCGATGGTCTACTGGGTAACGTGGGCAAGGAACTGACGGGCCTTTCCGTATCGCTTGACGGACTGGAGCGCACACCGGACGGCGCATACATCGTGCCGGCATCGGTGCTGATCTCCATGGTTCATTCCGTGCAGCAGATACTTTCCCTGTGGAAGAAGGCCCATTCGACGTTCAGCATCGCCATGGCGTCGAGCGTCCTGTGCCGCGAAGAGGCGTTGAACACCCTGTTCGACGCCGCGGAGGACGGCACGGAACACTGATTCCGGCCAGCCTTCCCCGCCTCAACCACGCTTCGCCGTACGAAGCCCGCAACCGGCGCGCCCGAACTGGCCGGGCGTGCCACCGAAAGCCGGAAAGGGCGGGAACTCGCGTTCCCGCCCTTTCCGGCGTCCAGGCATCGGCGGTTTCGCGGGGTTGCCGGGACGCCCTGTGCAGACGCCGCCAACGTTCATCGCCGTGGGCAAGCGCCGCGGCGGGCGCGCCTTTGCCCGCCGGGCAAGACCCGGCGAACGAAAAGGGCGGGAGCACAAGCTCCCGCCCTTTCAGTGAACAATGGGCCGTATGGGCTACACGCAGCCGGTGGGCTTGGGCAGACCGGCCATCTTGCAGGCGCCCTTGCCGGGGCCGGAGGGGAACAGTTCGTAGATCTCCTTCAGCTTGAAGCCGGTGTTCTTGGAGAGGATACGAACCATCGGGGCGATGCCGTTCTTCTTGTAGTAGTCCTGCAGGAAGTCGATGATCTTCTGGTGATCGGGGGTGATGTCCGCGATACCTTCGGATTCCTTCACGAATTCAACCCACTCGGTGCTCCAGTCATCAAAGCGAAGAAGGAAGCCGTCTTCATCGACTTCGAAGCTCTTGCCCTTGTAAGTGACTTCAGCCATGCGTGTCCTCCTTGGACAGGTTCTTGGCAGTGAAAGGGATGCACGACAAACGCCTGACCTTCGCATCGTGCGGCGATGCGCCGGCCGATGATAAGCAGCGATCCGCTGCCTCTATCCGAATGATGGTCGGCCCGTGGCAGATACTGCCCGCTGGATAAACCGCGGCCACCCGGCGTGTCAACGATGACCTCGTGTCGAGGACCTCTCGCCGGTAACCCCGTGGCGCGCCCCGAGGGATGCGCCCGTGGGTACCGGAGAACCGAATCGCGCGGGTTTTTCCGGGTTCCAGACATGCGGACGAGGCACAAGATGCCACAATGTCATGAAAAATTCAAGGCAGGTGTGGGTGTTTTTTCGGCAAGCATTACAGCCCCCTACGGGTGAGCGTGTAAACAATTGCTCACTCGCCGCGCCACGCCCGGCGGAATGGGCGCGATGCGGGCCGTATGGGGCGTATTGCGGGAAACAGGTGAAGCGATGCATGCGACGATGCATTTCCACTCCCCCGGTAACAGCGCCACTGTAGTGTGTTGCCAGTGGTGTGTCAATGCATGTGAAATAATGCGCAAGATGTGAAAGGACACAACGTGTCGTGTGCAGTGGCTTGGGCGTGTGGGCCGGAAAATGGATGATGGCAGGCAGTTTTTGTCATTACCCTGAAATCATGAATGTTATTTTTGTTTTTGGGGTATTTGCGGGTTGCAATAGTGATTTTATTCACAAACATCGGCCCGATCCGGTCCGACGGCCACGGGGCGTCCCGCCGCGCCGCACAGTCCGGGCGGGATTTCCCGCCGCCGCACGGGTGTTGCCGGGGCGGGCGCGCACCCGCGCATGCCCCCGTCAACCCCCGTCAAACTTGACAGCCCCCACCCCCGTTGTTACCCGTTTGTGCTACTGCAAGAACTGCATCCTCGTGATGCCGGAGCCTTCATGCCCAGCCTCGGACAGCGCGAAACCCAGGTGCTCGCCACCATCATCGAAAGCTACATCGCCTCGGCCTCGCCCGTGGGGTCTCGCGCCGTGGCCGAATGCTCGGGCCTGCACCTTTCCCCGGCCAGCATGCGGGCCACCATGTCCGACCTGACCGACCTCGGTTACCTGGAGCAGCCGCACACGTCCGCAGGACGGGTTCCGACCCCGCGCGCCTTCCGGCTGTACGTGGACAGCCTGCTGCGCCTGCGCCCGCTGGGCAGCGTCGAGCGCGAGGCCATTGCCGACGAGCTTTCCCGGCAGGAACTGGAGATTTCCGGCATCCTGCGCCGCGCCGCCAACCTGCTGTCCGGCCATGCCCGGCAACTGGGCATGGTGGTGGCTCCCAGCGAGGACGAGGCCCGCTGGCGCAGCATCGAGTTCGCCCCGGCGGCGGAAGGGCTGGTGCTGGCCGTGCTGATGCTGGAGGGCGGCCTGGTGCGCACCCGCACCGTGCGCGTGGACGGGCGCTACGGCCAGGACGAACTGGTGCGCTTCGGCAACTACCTCAACGAACATTTTCGGGGCCTGCCCCTGTCCGAGGCGCGCAACCGCATCGGCTGCGAACTGGCCCGCGCGGGCTCGCGGCTGGAGGAAATGTGTATGCGCGCGCTGGCGCTTTCGCGCCGCGCCGTGGAGCACATGGGCGACGACCGCGAACTCATCGTCAACGGCACGCTGAACATGCTGGACCACGCGGAGTTCACCGACGTGGGCCGCATGCGCGACCTTCTGGCCGCCATCGAGGAACGCTCGCGCCTGCTGGAGCTGCTGGACCGCACCCTGTCCGAAGAGGACGTGCGCATCACCTTCTGTCAGGACGTGCCGGAAGGCGCGCCCGACGGGCTGCGCGGGTGCAGCGTGGTCAGCGCGGCCTACGGCGGCGACACGCCGCGCGGCGTGGTCAGCGTGGTGGGCCCGCTGCGCATGGACTACGCCAAGATCGTGCCGGTGGTGCAGTGCGTGTCGCGCGCGCTCACCCAGTTGCTGCGCGAACGCTTCGCCGCGCCGCCCTCCCTGCTGCCGTAGCTTGGGCCATTTTCATCCGTTACAGGACGCATGCAACCCGCCCCCGGCGGGAGATGTTCAACGACGATTTCACGCATCAGGATTTCAAGGAGACTCAGGAACATGCCCCCCAGCAACGTGTTCAAGGACAATGTGGAGATCAGCCCCGAGGCCGAGGCCCTGCGCGCCGAGGCCGACGCGCCTTCGCGGACCCCGGCCCCGGCGGCCTCCGGCGCCATGCCCGTCATGGTGGACGACGACGATCTGCGCGAGCAGTGCGCGGCCCGGCTGTGCCCGGAATGTCCCGAACGGGCCGAGGCCGACGAGCAGCGCCTGCGCGCCCTGGCGGAAATGGACAATTTCAAGAAGCGCCTGCAACGCGAAAAGGACGATCAGGTGCGCTACGCCGCCGAGGTGGTGCTGGCGGACCTGCTGCCCACCCTGGACAACCTGGACCTGGCCCTGCAATACGGGCGCGGCAACGCGGCCTGCAAGGACATGCTGATCGGCGTGGAAATGACCCAGAAGCTGCTGCTGGACGCGCTGAAGCGCCACGGCCTGGAGCCGGTGGGCGAGGCGGGCGAGCCGTTCAGCCCGGAAATCCACGAGGCCATCGGCGCCGAGGTGCGGCCCGACCTGCCGGAAAACACCGTGTGCGCGATGATGCAGCGCGGCTACCGGCTGAAGGAACGCCTGCTGCGGCCCGCCAAGGTCACGGTGAGCCGGGCGGAATAGCGGCGCGCGGGCATCGCGGCCAGAGACATCGCGGACATGTGGCGGCGCGTCCCCCGGCGGGGCGTGCCGCCTTCGCGTTACGGTCCGGCGGCGTGCCGGGCCGCTGCCCGCATTTGCGCTTCCCCCGGCTTCGCAGTATGGGGGGCCGCATGAGTACACACCGCTCCCCCTGCCTTGATCTGGGAGGGCTGCTGCGCGTTGCCGGGGGCGGCGTGCTGATCAGCTTTTCCGGCCTGTTCGTGAAGCTGGCGCACGTGGGGCCTAGCCAGTCGGCCTTCTACCGCATGTTCTTCGGCGGGGTTGCGCTGCTGTGCGTGGCCCTGGCGCGCCGCGAGCGGCTGCGGGCGCGACGCGGCGTGTGGGCGGTGATGGTCGCGGCGGCGGTGTTCTTCGCCCTGGACCTGGAGTGCTGGCACCGCAGCATCCTGCTCATCGGGCCGGGGCTGGCCACCATCATCGGCAATTTCCAGGTGTTCTTCATCGCCATCGCCGGGGCGGTGCTGCTGCGGGAACGGCTTTCCGTCCGGCACATGGCGGCCATTCCGCTGGCCCTGGCCGGGTTGTGGTGGCTGCTGGGCGTGAGCCCGGCGGAACTGCTGCCCATGGCCGCCGACGGCGGTCTGGCGGTGGGCGATGCGCTGGCCGGGGTGGCCTACGGCCTCGCCACGGCGCTGTTCTATACCGGATTCATCCTGCTGCTGCGGCATTCGCAGGGCATGGGCGGCATGCTCACGCCGGTGGCCAACATGGCCCTGGTTTCGCTGGTCTGCGCGGCGATGATCGGGGCGGGCATCCTGGCGCGCGGCGGGGCGTTCGCCATTGGCGATGCGCCCAGCTTCGGCTACCTCGTCACCTACGGGATACTGTGCCAGGCGGCGGGCTGGGTGCTGCTGTCCACGGGTCTGCCGCGCCTGCCCGCCTCGCTGGCGGGGCTGGTGATGGTGGTGCAGCCCGCGCTGGCGTTCGTGTGGGACATCCTGCTGTTCGACCGGCCCACGGATGGCTGGGGCATGGCCGGGGCGGGCCTTTCGCTGTTCGCCATCTGGCTGGGTCTGTCCGGTGCGTCGGGCACGTCTGGCTCATCTGGCTCATCGGGCGGTTCGGGCGCGCGGGTGTGCCGTCCGGGCGAGGTGGCGGATGGTCCTGATGCGTTGAATGTCCCGGATGCGCTGCCCACAGGGGGCGGCGTGGCCGGGGCGGAATTCCGCAACGGGGCGGACAGGGATTCCGGCGTCGCATGACCGTACGCGACAACCAGGGCGCGCCGCGCCGCAACCGGATGGGGGGACGACGATGAAGATTTTGGGCCTGGTGTTCGTGGCCGCCGTGGCCGGGGTGATCGGATGGCTGCTGCTGCGCGGGCTGCTGGCCGCCGCCGGGTGCGTGCTGCGTCTGGTGTTGGGCCTGCTGTTGCTGGCCCTGCTGGGGGCCACGTGGACCATGGTGTCCTTCCTGTTTACCGGCGGAGCGGGCTGGTAGGCGCACGACGGGCCGCCGTCCCTCGGGGCGCGCGAGACGTTTCGCACGTAGGGCGCGTGGCGGATGACCGCCGCGCGCCGTTCTGCGTTCGAAGGGGCGGGTTGCCGCGGGCGGAAGAGAGTTGGAGGGGGAGGAGCGGCTATTCCTCTGGCGGCAGCCCGGCGATCCAGCCTTCCACGCCCAGTTGCGCGGCGGTGACGCCGCACGGCGGGGCGGAGGGCACCGGCAGCCCGTAGCCGGGCCGCAGGGCGGAGCCTGCGGCCAGCACGGCGCACAGCAGGGCATCCAGCAGGTCCGCTTCCGGGTCGTCCAGCATGCGGGCCGCGTGGTCCGCGTTCCAGCGGACGAGCAGAGGCGGCAGGCCGGTGGGGTTGGTCGGCCTGTCAAGTTCCGCAAGACCATGCAATAACGCCGCGCGCATCTCGCGCCGGGCGGCCCGGTCCGTGGCCTCGCCGCCCTTGTACGGGGCGCGCCCGATCAACCGGCGGGCCAGCCAGCCGGGGTAGGTTTCCAGCGCCACGCGGCCCGCGCCGGGCAGGGGGCGCAGAAGGGGCACGTGCACCGCGTGCGCGGCCAGCCGGGGCGCCACGGCGTGGAACATCAGGGCCACGGGCGGGCGCACCGTGTTCATGGGGCTGGCGGCCCCGGCGCGGCGGCAGCAGGCGCGGTACAGGTACTTGTGCCCGGCGGGACGGGCAGCGGACACGCCGCGCAGCAGATCGCGGAATCCGGCGCGGCTCATCCCGCCGCACAGGGCCGCGTATCCGGCCCAGTCGCACGGCCAGCCCAGCTGTTCCACCAGTTCCAGCGGCTGGGCCAGCGCGGCGTCGATGCCCAGCACCCAGCCCGCTTCAGGCGGAACATCGCCCCCCGCGAAGCCCGCGTCCATCCGTCCGCCGAACAGCCTGTCCAGGTCGTCCAGCGCATGCAGTTCCCGCAGTTCGCGCAGGGTCAGCACGGGCGGCGCATTCCCTTCCCCCGGCGCAAGGTCGCACACCGCCAGGGTCAGCGGCTTGCGCGGGCCGGGCGTGGCGGTGACGTCGAGGCCCAGTATCCTGACAGGCAGGATGCGGGCGGGCGACGAGGCTGAGGGGGGAGTGTGGTGGTCGCGGGTGTTCATGGCTGGCCGCAGACGCGCGGCGGCCCCGCGTGGTGTCCGCGAGGCCGCCGTGCGCTACATGCTGAAGAATTCCAGTTCCGGCGCGACGGGGATTTCGCCCGCCTCGGCCAGCCGGTGGTAGAACAGGCGCAACCCTTCCATTTCCGGAAAGCCCATGTGGAAGACCAGGCCGTGGTAGTACTGGCGCAGTTCGTCGCGCGTCAGGGGGCAGCCCTGCAAGGTCAGGTCGAGGATCACGTCCATGTGGCGTTCGCCCCAGTTGCGGGCGCGCTGCAACAGCTCGCACGGATCACTGGCGAAACAACCCGATGTCGCCGCCGCGCGGCTGACCACCCACACCCCGAACACGAAGGGCAGGCCGGTCCACTGCCGCCACGCCTCGCCCAGGTCCAGTCGGTAGGGGAATTCCGGGTGGTTGCGCAGGCGCAGGGCTTCGTCGCCGATGGCCAGGAACGCCTCCGGCGGGTTGCCCGCCGCGATGCGCCCGGTGGCCGACCCCACCTCGTAGCGCACCGGAAACCTGTAGTAGTCGCGGAACAGCAGGCGCAGCAGCGCGGCCGAGGTGTGCGTCTCCGCGCTGACCAGCACCGGCTGGTCGGCCAGGTCTTCCACCGGGCGGCGCGACAGCAGCAGCACGCTCTGCACCGGTCCCCGGCTGCCGATGGCGAGATCGGGCACCAGCAGGTAGTTCTTCCAGCGGTGCGCGTACTCCACCGACGAGTTGGCCGACACGTGCAGGTCGCCGCGAGCCATCATGTTGTTCAGCACAGCGGGCGGCCCGGCCACCAGTTCGTATTCGTGCGGGATGATGCCCGTCTCCAGCGGATGGTAGATGGGCAGCACGTTCAAATACCCTATGCGGCCCAGCCGCAACGGGCGGGCGCATGACGACGGCGTGGTGGATGTGGCGTTGCTCATTGGCGGATTCCGTTTTGCATGCTCTGGCGGGGGAGAGTTTTTTACGCCTCCGGCGGGCAGGGGGCTTTGCCCCCTGCACCCCCGATTCTCTCATGTCATTCTTTATCCCTGTATCTCCCCTTCCACCACGGGCTGGGGCGACACGGGGGTGTAGTCCATGGAGCGTTGCACGGGGGTGAACCCGGCGGCGCGGATGCAGTTGTGGATCTCGCGGCGCGAGAGGCTGAAGCTGACCCCGGCGGCGGCCACCACGTTTTCCTCGATCATGAGCGAGCCGAAGTCGTTGGCGCCGAAGTACAGGGCCAGTTGGGCCACCTGCGGGCCCATGGTCACCCAGGATGCCTGGATGTTGTCCACGTTGTCGAGCACTAGGCGGGACAGGGCCAGCAGACGCAGGTAGGCGGGCGCGGGTTCCGGGTCGCGGTGGATGTTGGTGTGCGCGGGCTGGAAGGTCCAGGGGATGAACGCGGTGAACCCGTGGGTGCGGTCCTGCACCTCGCGCACGGCGAACAGGTGGTCCAGGCGGTGGCGGGGCTGTTCCTCGTGGCCGAACATCATGGTGGCGGTGGTGCGCAGGCCCTGGGTGTGGGCCTCTTCCATGACGCCCAGCCAGCGCGACGCGGAACACTTGTTGGGGGAAACCTGGGCGCGCACCTCGTCCACCAGGATTTCCGCGCCGCCGCCGGGGATGGAGTGCAGCCCGGCGGCGCGCAGCCGCGCGATGACCTCGGCCACGGTGATCTTTTCGAGCTCCGCGAAAAAGACGATCTCGGGCGGCGAAAAGGCGTGGATGTGGATGGCGGGGTAGGTGGCGCGGATCCAGCCGATCATGCCCTCGTAGAAGGACAGGGGCAGGTCGGGGTGGTGGCCGCCCTGGAGCAGGATCTGGGTGCCGCCGAGGGCCAGGGTTTCTTCAATCTTCTTGCCAAGTTCCTCGCGCGTCAGCACGTAGCCCTCGGGGTGGCCGGGGGCGCGGAAAAAGGCGCAGAAGCGGCAGGCGCACACGCAGACGTTGGAATAGTTGATGTTCCGGTCGGCCACGTAGGTGACCACGGGCTGCGGATGCTTGCGCAGGCGCACGGTGTGGGCCAGGTGCCCCAGGGTGTGCAGCCCGGCGCGGGCGTAAAGCAGGTCGGCGTCGGCGCGGGTCAGGCGCTGGCCGTCCAGCACCTTGGCGGCCACGGCGCGCACGTCATCGGATTCGCCAAGGGACGAGCCGCCGGGCATGATGGGGGCGGTGGCGGTGGACGTGGCGGCGCTCATGCCCGGACCTCCGGAGTGACGGCGTGGCCCGTGTCGCATCCGGGGTCATGCCCGGTGTCATGTCCGGTGTCGCGCAGGATGGCGTCCGGGTCGGCCACGGGGTTGAAGTGCGAGTCGCGGCGCACCGGGGTGAAGCCGGAGCGGCGGATCATCAGTTCCAGTTCGGGCACGGTGAGGGATTGGGCGGAATCGGCCCCGGCGTCGTGGCCGATGCGTTCCTCGACGATGGTGCCGTCCAGGTCGTCGGCCCCGAAGTACAGGGCGGTCTGGGCCATCTTCACGCCCATCATCACCCAGTAGGACTTCACGTGGGGCACGTTGTCCAGCATCAGGCGGCTGACGGCCACGGTGCGCAGCCGGTCCAGGCCCACGTGCTCGCCCACCCGTTCGGGCGGGAGCTTGAGCAGGCTGTTTTCCGTCAGGAAGGGCAGGGGGATGAAGCAGGTGAACCCGCCGGATATGTCCTGCTGCTCGCGCAGGCGGCACAGGTGGTCCACGCGGTGCTCGAAGGTCTCGATGTGCCCGTAGAGCATGGAACAGTTGGTGCGGATGCCCAGGGAATGCGCCTCGCCCGCCACGCGCAGCCATTCCTCGGCCGTGGCCTTGCGCGGGCAGATGCGGGTGCGCACTTCCGGCGCGAAGATTTCGGCCCCGCCGCCGGGCATCATGGCCAGACCCGCGTCGCGCAGGCGGTGCAGCACGTCCAGGGTGGAGATGCCCTCCATGGCGGCGAAGTGGGCGATTTCCACCCCGGTGAACGCCTTGACGATGCTCTGCGGACGCGCCGCGCGAATCCGCCTGATGACGTCCTCGAACCAGGCTAGGTTCAGGTCCGGGTGGCAGCCGCCCACGATGTGCACCTCGGAGAACGGGGTGCCCCGGTCGTCCAGCACGCGGTGCAGGATGTCGTCGGGCGTCAGCGCGAAGGCCCCGGCCTGCCCGCGCTCGCGCTGGAAGGCGCAGAACAGGCAGCCGTTGACGCAGATGTTGGTGTAATTGACGTGCCGGTTGAGCACGTAATAGGTTCTGTCGCCGTGCAGGCGGGTGCGCGCGTGGTGGGCCAGGGCGCCCACGGCGGTGATGTCGGGGCAGTTGAACAGCGCCAGGCCCTCTTCGGGCGAAAGGCGCGCGCCTTCCATCACCTTTTCGAAGGCGGTCCCAAGGCCCAGGCGGGCGTAATGGGCAGCGTCGAGCATGTGTCCTCCGTACTGACGGACGGGGTGGCGGGACTGGAATGTCTTGCGGAGGGCGGCTTGGCCGCCTGGCCGCCGGACCGGACTGGGCCGGATTGGGCCGGACCGGACCGGATCGGGGCTTGCGCCCCGGTGACGGAAGGCGGAGTATCGACCCGGCGTGCCCCCGTGTCAACACCGCCCGCGCGCCGTGGCGACGGCGTGCGGCACGGTGGGTGCGAGCCTGCCGCCGCCGGACCGGACTGCCGTTCGGGTGCGGCCGCCGGTTGCAACGCCGCCGTGCCGGTGGGGTGTTCCGCCCCTTCCCGTGCCGCACGGCCCCGTATTCATATCCACCCGCCCGGCAACCCGGACGGCGCAGCAAGGCCGCTTCCATGTCCCCGCAGAACCAGCATTCGCCGGCGGTTTCCCTGTCCCCTTCGCGCATCCTGTCGCTGGGCATCTCGCCCTGTCCCAACGACACCTACATCTTCCACGCCCTGGCCAAGGGGTGCATCGACCTGCCCTGCGGGTTCGACCTGTTCATGGCCGACGTGGAGGTGCTGAACGGCCGCGCCCGCGTGGGCTCGCTGGATGTGACCAAGCTGTCGCTGGCGGCCATGGTCCACGTGCTGGACGAGTACGTGCTGCTCAACGCCGGGGCCGCGTTGGGGCGCGGCTGCGGCCCGCTGCTGGTGGCGCGCGAGCCCATGTCCCCGGCGGACCTGGCCGGGGCGCGGGTGGCCATTCCCGGCCGCATGACCACGGCCAACCTGCTGCTGTCGCTGCACGGCGTGCTGCACGGCCCGCGCGAGGAAATGGTGTTCGACCAGGTCATGCCCGCCGTGGCCGCCGGAAAGGCCGACTGCGGGCTGGTCATCCACGAGGGGCGCTTCACCTACGGCGGCCATGGCCTGCACTGCGTGCTGGACCTTGGCCGGTGGTGGGAATCCGCCTACGGGCTGCCCCTGCCGCTGGGGGCCATCGCGGCGCGACGCGACCTGGGCGAAGCCGCCATCCTGGCCGTGCAGGACGCCATCCGCCGCAGCCTGGAATACGCCAACGCCAACCCGGCGGCCTCGCGCGGGTGGATACGCGAGCACGCCCAGGAACTGTCCGACGAGGTCACGGACAGCCACATCCGGACCTTCGTGAACGATTTCAGCCTGGACCTGCGCGACGAGGGCCGCGCCGCCATCCGCGCGCTGCTGGAAAAGGCCGCCGCCATAGCTGGGCGCAGCCTGCCCGCGCTGCCCCTGTTCGCCTGAGGGGGCAGCGCATTGACAATCCTTCCGGGGCATCATAGCTCAATATAATGTTGGGCGAACACTCAGCGGCGGCGCCGCCGGGAACGCCCGGAGGGTTCGGCGTGCCCGCCCCCAGGGGGGAGCGCGTGGAATCCGGCCACCGAAACGCGCACGGCGGGGCAATCGCCAGGCGTTTCCCATCTCGTCGGGGGAATCCATGTCGCGGCCATGGGGCATACTGCTGCACCTGTCCATGACGGTCCTGCGCATGGCTGCGGTGACGGCGCTGGCGCTGCTGGCGCATCCGGCGGCGGGCAGGGCCGCGACCCCCGCTGTGCAACGACGAGCACTTTCCCCTTTCCTACCGTGACGACGCCGGCAAGCCCGCCGGGCTGTATCCGGAAATCCTGCGCGAAGCCGCGCGCCGCTCGGGCGTGCAACTGGACATCCGCGTGGCCCCATGGACGCGGGCCCTGCGCGCCCTGGAAACGGGCGAGGCGGCCCTTGGCGGGGCCTTTTCCACCACCCGCGCGCGCGGGCAGTGGCGGGTCAGCCTGCCCCTGCACCTGGAGCGCATCGTGGCCGTGCTGCCCGTGGAAAGCGCCTTCCAGGCCAGCCGCGTGGCCGACCTGAAGCAGCACCGCACCTGCATCGTGGAGGGCTGGAACTACGGCCCGCCCCTGGACGGCGCTCTTGCCGACGGGGCCTGGAACCTGGACCCCGCGCCCAGCGAAGCGCTGTGCCTGCGCAAGCTGGAGGCGGGCCGGGTGCAGGTGGCGCTGGTGGGCGAGGCAGGCGCGCTGCGCCTGCTGAACCCCGCCGCGCCTTCGCGCATGCGCACGGCGCCGGTGGGACTGGAACTGCCGGTGCACGTCTTCTGGCCGCTTACCGTGCCGGACGAGACGGTGCGCCGCATGGACGTGGCCCTGCGCCACATGGACGAGGACGGCACCCAGCGCCGCATCGTGCGGCGCCACGTGGAGCCGTGACGGGGCTGGCCGGATGCCGCGGGAATGGACGCCTCCGGCGGCCAAGGGGCTACCGCCCCTTGGAACCCCATGTTTTGTGTTCTCGTAATGTGCAGGGAACACAAATAAAAGTTTTAGGGGGAGGGGGTCCGGGGGAGGAGACCCTTTTCCAAAAGGGTCCCTCCCCCGGACGAAGTTGGGTTTGTCAGCAGTCTGAAAAGCCCGGCCTGGCGGCCGGGCTTTCTTCGGTTCTGCGGGGGGGGGTGTGCGGCGGGGCCGCGCGGGCTACTTGGCGAAGCCCACGGCGCGGCGTTCGCGGATGACCGTGACCCGGATCTGGCCGGGGTAGGTCAGGTTCTTTTCGATCTTGCCCGCGATGTCCTTGCACAGCATGTAGGTCTGGTCGTCGTCCACGTTGTCGGAGTTGACCATGACCCGGATCTCGCGGCCCGCCTGGATGGCGTAGGCCTTGGCCACGCCCTCGAAGCCGGTGGCGATGTTCTCCAGGTCTTCCAGCCGCTTCACGTAGTTTTCCAGCAGTTCCTTGCGCGCGCCGGGGCGTGCGCCGGACAGGCCGTCGGCGGCCTGCACCAGCACGGCCAGGGCGGACTTGGGCGGGGTGTCCTCGTGGTGGGCGGCGATGGCGTGGATGATTTCCTTGCTTTCGTTGTACTTCTTGGCGATGTCCGAGCCGATGATGGCGTGCGGCCCTTCCACCTCGTGGTCCACGGCCTTGCCGATGTCGTGCAGCAGGCCCGCGCGCTTGGCCTTCTTGATGTCCATGCCCAGTTCGGCGGCCATCATGCCACACAGGGCGGCCACTTCCAGCGAGTGTTGCAGCACGTTCTGCGAGAAGCTGGTGCGGTACCTGAGCTGGCCCAGCAGGCGCACGATGTCCGGGTGGATGCCGTGCACGCCCGCGTCGAAGGTGGCCTGTTCGCCCACCTCGCGGATCTGCACCTCAAGCTCCTGCTCGCACTTGCGCACGATGTCCTCGATGCGCGCGGGGTGGATGCGCCCGTCCTGGATCAGCCGTTCCAGGGCCATCTTGGCCACCTGGCGGCGCAGCGGGCTGTAGGCGGAAAGGATGACTGTCTCTGGGGTGTCGTCGATGATCAGGTCCACGCCGGTGGCCGCTTCCAGCGCGCGGATGTTGCGCCCCTCGCGGCCGATGATGCGGCCCTTCATGTCCTCGCTGGGCAGGGTCACGGCCGTCACCGTCTGCTCGCCCACGTAGTCGCCCGCGTAGCGCTGGATGGCGTTGGCGATGATTTCCTTGGCCTTGCGGTCGGCGGTTTCCTTGGACTCGGTTTCGATGAGCCGGATCATCTTGGCGGCTTCGTGGCGGGTGCGCGCCTCGATGTCTTCGAAAAGACGCGATTTCGCCTCTTCGGCGGTCAGGCCCGATATTTCCTGCAGGCGGCGCTCCTGTTCCTCGATGCGGCTGGAAATCTGCTCCTCCATGTCGGCCATGTGGCGTTCGCGGCGGGTCAGCTCCTTTTCCGCGGCGAGCACCTCATGTTCCTTCTCGGTGGCCTTTTCCAGCTTTTCCTCAAGGCGTTCGCCCTGTTCCTGCATCTTGCGGTCACGGGCCTTCAACTCGCGCTCGCGCTCCTTGATTTCATGTTCCAGTTCGCGCTTCTGATGAAAGATTTCGTCCTGGCCCTGGAGCAGGATTTCCTTTTTCTGGGCCTGCGCTTCCTTGCGGGCTTCCTCGACGATGCGCTTGGCGAGTTCGTTGGCATCGGCGATGCGCTTGGAGCTGACATAGCGGTGCAGGGCATAGCCCGATGCCGCGCCGATGATCGCTCCCACGACGACGTAGATGATTTCGATGAGCCCCATACTGCAACTCCCGTTATGGTGTCGGACCAGCGTCCGATGTAGCGTCCGGCAAGCGGGCCTGGCGCGCCTTCCGGGCCGTGCGCGGGCCGCCCCCCCCGGGGGGAGGAACGGCGGCGGCGCCACGGCGTGAAGACGCGCCAAATCACCGTGCCGATTCCCTGAGCACGGGGAAGACGGGAGCTCGGGCAAGGAGGGGACGGACGGCCGCGTCGCCGGGGTCCGCGCACTCTTGTGCTAAACGCGGATGCCCCGCCGGGCGGGCCTTGTTGGGGGCGAGGGGGCATGGACGAAGCCCCGGAGCGCCGTGTGACGTGCCAAAGCAGGACCTGACTATGTCAGGGTGGGGACCTCGGGCGGGCCTTCAGGCTCCCCGGCGCGGGGCCGGGTCTGCACACCGGTCCGCCGTACAGGTCCCCTGTTTTTTTCTTGTGAGGTCAGCGATGGCAGGTCAATCACGCACACTCCAGGGATCGTTATGCATCGGCGCAACGGGAGTTACGCAGATTCCTCTATTTTCGCCAGCAGGGCTTCCATGCGGGTGCGCATTTCATCCTTCTGCCGGGTAGACTGCAACAGGTCGTCCGCCAGTCCCAGAACCAGAAAGGTCAGCAGCTTCTCCTTGCTGAGCTGTCTTCCGTGGAACTTCAGCCTGTCGAACCGTTCTTCCACCAGGGCCTTGGCGGTTTCGACCCTTGCGGGGTCGGCCTCGGCCTTGAAGGAAACCTCAAGCCCCAGGACGGTGAGGTTGTAGGTGCGCATGGGGCCTCGACGCGCCTAGGCGTCGCCGGTTTGGTCCTTGAGGCGGAGCAGCAGCGCGTCGATGCGCGTAAGCACCGCATCCTTTACGGTGCGCTCCTCGTCAAGGGCTTCCTTGAGGGTCCGGTTCTCTTCCGCCAGCGCCGAAAGGCCGCCTTCGACCTCTTCCCGAAGGCGACGGTTCTCCTCGCGCAGGGTTTCGAGCTGCGACAGGAGCGCCGTGACGCGGGTTTCAAGCAGGTCAATCAGTTCCATGTCTGTTAAATAGCCGTTTCACGGCGTGAAATCAAGGGTTCCCGCGGCGCGGCATGGTCGTCTGGCGGCCCCGCGCGATGGCCAGCGAATCGTCCGGAACATCCTTGGTTATCACGGACCCGGCGCCCACCAGGCTGCGGGCGCCTATGGTCACCGGGGCCACCAGCGCGCTGTTGCTGCCGATGAACGCCCCCTCGCCGATGACGGTCTGGTGCTTGTGTGCGCCGTCGTAGTTGCAGGTGATGGTGCCCGCGCCGATGTTGGCGCCGGGGCCCACCTCCGCGTCGCCGAGGTAGGTCAGGTGGTTGGCCTTGGCCCCCTTGCACAGGCGGGCCTTTTTCATTTCCACGAAGTTGCCCACCCGTGCGCCTTCCTCCATCACCGCGCCGGGGCGCAGGCGGGCGTAGGGGCCCACCACGCAGCCGGGGCCGATTTCGGCCTTTTCCACGTGGCTGAAGGGGTGCACGGCAGCGCCTTCGGCCACCACGGCGTCGCGCAGCCAGCAGTGCGAATGGACAACGGCCGCGCGCGCGATGCGCGACGCGCCGTAGATTTCGCACGGGCCGTAGAGTTCCGCGCCCGGCTCCAGCACCGCGCGCGGGCTGATGCGCACGGTTTCCGGCGCATGGATGAGCACGCGCTTCTCTATCCAGTTCAGGGCGATGCGCGCGCGCACCAGGGCCTCCGACCTGATCAGCTCGGCCGGGTCGTTGACGCCCAGCAGATTGGGATCCTGCCCGCATTCCACGCCGATGACGTCCATGCGCTCGGCCACGGCCAGCCCGACCAGGTCGGTGATGTAGTATTCGCCGCTCTTGTTGGCGTTGGTCAGGCGCGGCAGCAGCTTTTCCACCGCGTCCATGCGCAGGCAGTAGATGCCCGCGTTGATCTCGTCGGGTTCCGGGCCGTACAGGGTTTCGTCGTAGTCCTTGGCCTCGACGATGGCCACCACGCGGCGGTTGTGGCGCACCACGCGGCCGTACGCGCCGGGGTCGGGCAGGGTCAGGGTCATGAAGGCCACGTCCGCGTCCATGGCTTCCTTGAGGAAGGTGGCCACGGTGGACGTGGGCAGCAGCGGGGTGTCGCCGTTGACCACCACCACGCGGTCGAGGCCCGCGCCTTTCAGCTCGTCCCAGGCGGCCTGGAGGGCGTGCCCGGTGCCCAGCTGTTTTTCCTGCACCACGAAGCGGTGGTCCTCGCCCTTGAACGCCGCGCGCACCATGTCGGCCTGGTGGCCGATGACGGTCCACACGTTGCCGCCGAACAGAGGTTCCAGCGCGTCGTACACGAAGCGCAGCATGGGTTCGCCCAGGATGGACTGCAATACCTTGGGCTTGTCGGAATGCATGCGGGTGCCCTTGCCCGCTGCCAGTATGAGAGCGCCGGTGATGGACGCCATGGTTCCTCCGTCGCGAAGGGGTGTTTTTCGGGTGTGCGCGCCGGGGAGGCGGCGCGTCGTCCGGTTTCTAGCCCCCCGTGCGGGGGCTGTCCAGTGGGAAGGGGCCGTACTCCCGGCCGTGCGCCGGTGCCGGGCGGGATTCGCGCGGCGCGGCGGGGCATCCCGACCGGGCGGGTCCGCACGCGTTGCCACCCCCGGCGCAACCGGATACAGGGACGGAGCGCGCACCGCGCGGGTGGCGACAGCGGGGAGGGGCCGCACGCATGCCATGGTTCCCGCCGGAAAGGGACGCGCAACCGGGGTAGGCCGACATGCTCAGACTGGAGATTCCGGGCCGCGAGGCCCTTGAACTGGACCACCTGGTCCTTGACTACAACGGCACCATCGCGTCCTCGGGCGCGCTGGTGGACGGCGTTGCCGAACGCATCGCCCGGCTGGCCGGAGAACTGGCCGTGCACGTGGTCACGGCAGACACCTTCGGCACCGTGGCCTCGGCGCTGGCCGGGCTGCCGGTGCGCCTGCACGTGCTGCCGCCCGGCATGCAGGACGAGGCCAAGCGTCGCTACGTGGCCGACCTGGGCTCGCTGCGCACCGTGGCCATGGGCAACGGCCGCAACGACCTGCTCATGCTGCTGGAGGCCGGGCTTTCGGTGGCGGTGATGGGCGACGAGGGCGCCTCGGTGCAGGCGCTGTGCGCCGCCGACGTGGCCGTGCGCCACATTTGCGACGGGCTGGACCTGCTGCTGCACCCGCTGCGGCTGGTGGCCACGTTGCGAAGATAGGAACATCCGGCCGTTCCGCCGCCGGTGCCCAAGGCGGTTCCGGGGCGGGCCTTCCCTTTCCGGCACCTTTTCCGCGCGGGCCGCGCCTTGGCTACTGCCCGTCCAGGGCGCGCTCCACGATGCGGGCGTAGGTGCCGTCGGCCCGCATGTCGCGGATGGCCGCGTCGAAGGCGCGCAGCAGTTCGCGCTGCCCGGCCTGCCTGCGGAAGGCCAGGTGCACCGGCAGCACCGCCAGCGGCAGCGGGGCCACCGCCACCAGGCGGGTCAGTCCCAGCCGTTCCCGCAGCCACAAGGCCCCTTCGCGGGTGATGATGGCGCCGTCCAGCCGCCCGCCCGCCACCTTCAGCATGTTCTGGGCCTCGCTGCCCGCTTCCTCGGCGACGAACGCGCCCGCCGTGCGCGCGGCGTCCAGGGCGTCGCCGTAGCTCCAGCCGCGCACCACGCCCAGCCGCATGCCCCGCAGCGCGGCCATGGGCTCGCCGTACGGCCCGGCAAGGGCCTCGGGCATGTCCGTGCCCGCGGGAACCACCAGATGCAGGCGTTCCTCGAACAGCGGAGAGGAAAAGTCGTGCAGCAGCAGGCGCTGGCCGGTGGAGTACAGGCCGCACACCCCGGCGCGCCCGGCGTCCAGTTCCGCCATGGCCCGCGCCCATGGCGTCGGCTCCAGGGCCGTCCTCAGCCCCAGGCGGTGGAACGCCTCGGCCGTCAGTTCCGGGTAGATGCCGCGTGCGCGGTGCGCCTCGCCCGAAAGCCGGTAGGCATACGGCGGCAGGTCTTCGTCGAACAGCACCCGCAATGGCGGGAGGGGTCCCGATCCGGCGGAGCGGGCGGATGCGGCCGGATTGGCCGGAAGCGTGCCGTCGGCGCAGTGTCCGGAGAATGGAAGCGTCAGGCCCGCGGCCAGGACGGCGAGCAGGGGCGCGGCCACGGCAAGCAGCAGCCGTCGGACCACGCGGCGCGACGGCCGCCGGGCGCGTGGCCCGGCGGATTCCTCCTCCGGTCCCCCGGCGCTTCCCGCGGCACCCTCGGCGCCCGCGCTACGGCACGGCCACATCCTGCACCATCCCGTCGTCCAGGCATTCCAGCATGCGCGAATACAGCGCGGCGCGCTGCTGGCCGTCCGGGCCGTCGCGAAAATCCACCAGCACCTTCACCGTCTCGCCGGGCCAGACCAGCACCGTATCCTTGATGCCGGTGTCGGCGGCGGCGCGGCCCGCCGGGTCCACGGCCAGGGCGGCCACGTGGGCCGGGCTGCCGCTCCGCTCCAGCACGCGCAACTGGTAGCCGGACAGGTGCAGGGCGTGGGGGATGGAGACCGCGTCGTTGGACAGTTCCCAGACTTCGGGCTTGCGTTCGGGCACGCGCTGGGCCGGAAAATCGTCGGGCAGGTCCACCCGCGTGTCGTGGCGCATGGCGAAGGGCTGGCCGTTCAGCAGCCATGCGGGACGGCCCATGACCTCGCCGCGCGACACGTGCAGGCGGCGCGGCGGCCCCTGCGGCACCGGGGGAGCGGCGGGAAAGTCGCACAGCCGCACGGGCAGGGGCAGGTCATAGGCCACGCGCTGCACCACCCGCAGCCGCAGCAGCCGCGCCGCCTCGCCCTCGCCGGGCGATCCGGCCCCGCCGGAGGCGGCCCCCGCACGGCGCATGGGGTCGAAGGGCAGGTTGACCACGTACCATTCGTCGCCCGGACTCGCCGCGCGCAGGTCCACCAGGATGTCCGCCCGCTCGCCGGGACCCAGGAACAGCCGCTGCGCGGGCAGCGGGCGTTCCAGCATGCCGCCGTCGGTACCCATGAGCAGGAAGGGCAGCGGCGCGCCGCCGGCGCGGGCCAGCCCCGCGTGCAGGATGCGCGCGTTGCACATGTTCACCAGCCGCAGGCGGTACATGCGGGTGACCACGTCCAGCCGCGCGCCGGGCACGCCGTTGACGGTGAGCACGTCACCCACGAGACCCGAGACCCGGTCGTCTAGGGAGGGCGCGTAGACCGGCACGCCGTTGCGGTTCAGCCGCCGGTCCTGGATCAGCAGGGGAATGTCCGAGGGACCGAGGCCGGGACTGCCGGGATTGGGCAGGGCGGCCTGGAAGGCCCCGGCGCCCGAGGCCCCCAGCGGTTCGATGTCCATGGCGGCCAGGGCGGCGCGTTCCTCCTCGTCGTCCACGATGCACAGCCCGGCCATGCCCTGGTGGGTCTGGCGGCCCGAAAAGCCCGGCGCGATGGCGTGGTACGGATAGACGCCCGCCCGGTTGCGCAGGGTGACGCGGTATTCGAAGCTGGCGCCGGGCAGCAGCATCATCACCGGATGGCCGCCCATGCGCCAGTCGGCCAGCAGGCCATGCCAGCGCAGCAGGGTGGGGGCGTCCAGCCGGTTGACCAGGCGCACCCGCAGCGAGGCGCCGCGCTGGATGAGCAGGGTGGGATTCCAGCAGGGGTGGCGGTCGTGTTCGGTTTCGAAGCACAGCGGCGGCGCGGGGGGGATGTCGTCGGTGGGCAGCAGCGGGGCGGAGGTGGCGGAAAGTTCGATGCGCGCCCCGCCGTCCATGAGGCCCATGAAGGAATGGTCGCCGGGCAGGGGCAGGGGGGTGTCGAACGTGGCGGCGGAGTGCAGCCCGGCCAGGGGGCGCGGCGGGGGAAGCGGGACGCTGACCGGGCGCAGGGCGGGTTCGGCCTGGGCCGCCAGGGCGGCGGGGCGCAGCCCCCAGGCGGCGCCGGTGAGCGCGGTGATGCCGGCCAGTTTCAGGAAGCGTCGTCTGCCGATGCGCCGCATGGTTGCTCCTGCGTTTCCGGTGGGGTGCGCTTCAAGGGGAGAGGCCGGGGCCGGGAGAGGCGGCGTGGCCCTGCATGGCCCGGTTTGGCTGGCTTGGCCCGGTATGGTTATGTCGCAAGGGCCTGTGGAAGGCCGCAGGTGCCCTTGGGCACGCAATATCCTGACAGGCGCGCAATATCCCGAAATGATTTTGGGACGATAGCGCGGTTGTCCACGAAAGTGAAGCGGGTGCGGTATCGCGCTGCGGCGCGCCCTTGCCGTCGGAGCCGGAGAATCCGGGAGACGGCTACCCCGGCGTGCGGGCGTTGCCGCTGGCGGTACGGGTTGCGGGTTCTTCCGGCGTGGCCGTGGCCGGGGGCAAGTCAGGCCGGGTCAGATCATACCGGGCCAGAGCGGGCCCGGCCAGGTCGGGCCGGGACAGGTCCGGATGGTCCAGAGCCACCGGGGCCACCGGGGCCACCTCGCCGGGCAGCACCAGCGGGGCGGGCTTGCCCGGCGCCAGCACCAGATGCAGGGCCTTGCCGGGGCAGCGCAGTTCGCACACCCCGCAGCCCATGCACGCGGCGGCGTCGATGACGGGGAGGACGACCGGACGGGCGCCGGGAGGGGGCGCGTCCGGTGAAGACGTTTCCGGCGCGGGGCCATGGGCCATGCCCACCGCGTCGAAGGGGCAGACGCGCGCGCACAGGCCGCAGCCGATGCAGGCGGCCGGGTCCACGCGGGCCACGTAGCCCGAGGAGACCAGCATGGGCGTGCCCTCGCGGTGGGCCTGCATGGCCCCGCAGCAGCAGGTGCAGCAGTTGCAGATGGCGTAGTAGCGGCCCAGCACCGCCTCCTTGAAGAAGGCGTGCGAGACGTGGCCGCGCCGGTTCTCCGCCTCCACCACGCGGATGGCCTCTGCGGGCGTGACGCGGCGGGCCATGTCCGGGTGATGCTCCAGCACGAAGTCCACCACCGGGCCGCCGGCCAGGATGCACACGTCCACCGGGGTGCAGTGGTCCTCCCTGGTCAGGCGGCAGGGGCAGTCCAGCAGGGCAAGGGCGTCGGCGTTGTCGAGGATGATGTCGCGCGCCATGCGGAAGGGCAGCACGGTTTCCGGCACCGTGGTGGACACCGGCCGCCCCACGGCGATGAGCCGGGGCAGCGTGCCCGGCGGCATGACCTTGCCGTGGTAGGTCTGGGCGAATTCCGGCCCGAACTCCCCGGCCTTGCCCCACACCCCCAGCAGGCCGCCCAGCCGGGCCAGCGGCGCGGCCAGCCAGCGGGCCAGCGGGTGCCGCCCGGTGCCCACGCCGATGTAGAACAGCGGCCAGCGCAGGTAGATGTAGCCGTGCAGGGCTTCCATGAAGCTGCCGTGCGGACGGTCGAGGGCGGCGCGCCAGAAGGCGCGGGCCGAGGGGCGCAGCGGCGCGAGCAGCAGGCGGCGCAGGCCGCGCGACAGGGAATGCAGGATATCCGAGAGACGCATGGGACCTCCCGTTGGCGGGCGGGGGAGCCAGGACGCTGCCGCCATGATGCCCGCATCCGGAAGGCGATGCAACCGTGTGCGCCATTGTCACGCAATGTTCACGGGGCGCGCCCGGAATCGGGCGCGGAAGGGGGAGGGAAAGAGGAGGAAAAGGGGACGGGAAGGCGGAGGGCGCGCCCGGGGTCAGTCCTTGCTGCCTTGCGGATGCGGGGCATCGTCCCCGTTTTCGCGGATATCGCGCCAGCCGTGGGCGAAGTCGGCCGCGTACAGGCGCGACGCGGTATCCCCCGCCGCCTCGCCGGGCAGCACCAGGAACACCGTCTGGCGCGAAAACCCGCGCGACCGCACGGTTTCGGCCAGCCCGCCCGCCGTGGTCCAGGCCAGGGACTGGTCGGGCCAGCCCACCCTGTGGGCCGCCAGCACCGGCGTGCACGGGTCCACGTCCGCCGCCGCCAGTTCCTCTTCCAGCCGTTCCGGGGCGGCGGCGGAAAGGTACACCGCCATGGCGCTGCCGTGGCGGGCCAGTTCGCGCAGCCGTTCCGCGCCGGGCACGGGGGTGCGCCCTTCCAGCCGGGTGATGACCAGCGACTGGGTGACCTCCGGCGCGGTGAACGACACCCCGGCGGCGGCCGCGGCGGCAAAGGCCGCCGTCACCCCCGGCACCACCGAGCAGGCGATGCCCTCGGCATGCAGCAGGCGCATCTGCTCGCGCACGGTGCCGTACAGCGAAGGGTCGCCGGTGTGCACCCGCGCGGCCGTGCCCCCCGCAAGGGCCGTCTCGCGCAGCAGGGCGTGGGTTTGTTCCAGCGTGAGCGGGGCGGAATCGACCACCCGCGCGCCGGGACGGGCGCAGGCCACCACCTGCGGCGGCACCAGCGAGCCCGCGTAGAGCACCAGGTCCGCCGTTCCGATGATCCGCCGGGCCTTCAGGGTGAGCAGTTCCGGATCGCCGGGGCCCGCCCCCACGAACCACACGTGGCCCCCTGTCGGTGGCGAGGCCGCTGGGGAGGGCGCTGGGGAGGGCGGTGGCGAGGCCGCTGGGGAGGTCGCTGGCAAGGGCGTTGGGGAGGGCGCGGGAGACGCATCGGCGGCGGGTGCCCCGCCGGGCCGGTCATTGTCCTTGGTGGGCATGCAGGGTCCTGTCGGCCTCGGCCAGTATGCGCGCGTATTCGCCGCTGGCGCGCATCCGCCCCAGGGCGCTGTCGAACTCCGCGGCCAGCGAGGCGTTGGCGGCGGTGGGGGCAAAGGCCACGTAGGCGGAAACGTAGTCGAAGGCGGGCAGCATGAACACCGGCTCCCTGCCGGGGGCTAGGCGGCGCAGCAGCGCCCGCAGGGTGGGCTCGGTGCCGGGCACGGCCGCCACCTCGTGACGCAGCAGGGCCTGCACGCCTTCCTGCAACGAGTAGAAGAACGAGGTGCGGATCAGCCCCTTGCGGGCCAGCAGGAGGTCCATGGTGGGGCCGTAGCTGTAGCCCAGGGCCAGGGCGACGGGTTTTTCGCCGTACAGGATGGCGTCGCGCCCGGTGCTGCCTGTGTCGGCGGCCAGGTTTCGGTCGCCGGGGTGCACCATCAGGATGACGTCCTCGTCGTAGAGGGGCACCGTGGTGTAGTGCAGGAGCTTTTCGCGCTCGGGGGTGCGGTAGGCCGCCAGGGCCGCGTCCAGCTTGCCCTGCATGACCAGGGAAAGGCCACGGTTGAAGGGCGTGACCACGAATTCCACCTCGCGCCCCAGGCGGTGCAGCACGGCGCGGGCCACGTCCACGGCGGCGCCGTACGGCTGGCCTTCGTGCAGGTAGCTCCACGGCGGCTGGTCGAGGATGAACACGCGCAGCGGCCCGGCGGAATCGCCGCTGACGGCGCTGGCGGTGCCGGCGGCGCGCGTGCCGGAGGAAACGGTGATTTCGACGGCCGCGACCGCCCGCGACGGGATCGCCAGCAGCAGGAGCAGCAGCAGGGGCAGCCATGGCGTCGGCCGCGTCATTCGTGTCGTTAGTGCCATCCGCTTGGCTGGTTCGGGGCCGGAACGGTCTGGATGGAAGGGGCGCGGGGTCATGCTGCGTCACCTCCGGGCCGGGTGGCCGCCACGATGAATACGGGGTTCATGGCCGCAAGGCGCAGGTCGCCCAGCAGGGGCACGGCCTCGCTGGCCTGGATGCAGGCCACTTCGGCGGGCCAGCCGTGCCGGGCCAGCGCGGCGCGCACCCGTTCCAGCGTGCCCAGCAGCACGCAGTGCGCCACCAGGCGTCCTCCGGGGGGCAGGCGGCGGCACACTTCGTCCAGCAGCGGGTTCGCGTGGGGGGAATGGCCGTCGTCCCCCAAGCCCCCACCCCCAAGTCCGCCACCCCCAAGCCCACCCCCCCCAAGCCCACCGCCAATGAACACCCGGTCCGGGTCGGGCAGGCCGTCGAGACAGCCCGGCAACTCGCCATGGACAACGTGCAGGTTGGACGCGCGGAAGCGGTGGCGGTTCTCCTCGATCAGGGCCACGCGGGCCGGGTCGCGCTCCACGGCCACCACCAGCCCGTGGCGGGCCAGGGCGGCGGCCTCCACCGACACGGCCCCGCTGCCCGCGCCCAGGTCCCACACGGTGTGGCCGGGGGCGATGCGCAGGGCCGCGAGCCCGGCGGCGCGCACCGGCCATTTGGTGATCAGCCGGGCCTGCACGGCGAAGTCGCCGTCCGGGATGCCCAGCACGGGCGGGGGAGGGGGCGCGGAAAGGGAGGGAGCGGCGTCGGGCACCAGCAGGATCGTGCAGTTGCCGCCCAGCGAGTCCAGTTCCCGAAGCCGGGTGGCGGCATCTTCCGGCGCGGGTGCATGGCCCGCGTCATTCGCGTCATGCGCATCATTGGGAGACAGGGGAAAAGGGGGCAGGTCGAACACCGCGTGGCGCTCGCCGGGGCTGCCCATGTCGGCAAGGGCGTGCAGGCGCAGCCCGCCGACCCCGCGGGACGACAGGAACCGGGCGATGGCCCCCGGCGTGTTGCGTCCGTCGGTCAGCACGCACACCGGTCCGCCGGTATGCCGGGCGTCGCGCAGGGCCGCCGTGAGCGGCCGGAAGTCGTCCCGGCCGTGCAGGGACACGCAACGGGCCTCCTGCCACGGCAGGGCCAGCCGGGCGGCGGCCTGTTGCAGGCTGGACGCGGCGGGCAGCACCCGCAGCGCGCCGGGGCCGAAGGCTGCGGCCAGCCGCGCGCCGATGCCGAAGAACAGCGGGTCGCCGTCGGCCAGCACGGCCACGCGCAGGCCGCGCTCCCGGCACTGCCCGATGGCGTCCAGCGCCTCGTCCAGCGCCCCGCCGATGACGATGCGCCGGCCGGGATGGTCGGGAAAGGCGTCCAGCAGGCGCGCCCCGCCCGCCAGCACCTGGGCCTGCGCCAGGGCGGCGGCGTGGCCGGGCGGCAGGGGGGTTCCGCGCAGGCCGCAGCCGATGACCGTCACGGGATGGGGCGTGGGGGGGGGCGTGCGCGTCATGCCGTCACCAGACATCTGCCGTCCATGTGGAAAAGGTGCACCGTCACCGTGACGCTTTCGGCCCCGTCTGTCCAGCCATGAGCGGCGTCGCGCCCCCGTTGGGCCACGGCCCGCAGCACGGCGGGGTGGGCCGGGTCGGCCAGCAGGAGTTCCAGGGCCTGCCCGGCGGTGTTGGCGGCGGCCACCGCCGCGCACGTCGCCGCCCCCGCTCCGGCGTCGGCGGCCCACCGGGCCAGCAGGGGCAGGTCCAGCGGCGCGGTGTGGGCGTGGGTGTGCGGCAACCCCTGCGCCAGCTTGACCAGCTTGCCGAAAAAGCAGCCCCAGGCCACCCGGATGAAGCCGCGCCGCGCGGCGGCCGCCAGCGAGAAGGCCGCGAAATCCGCCGCCTGCACGAAGGCCAGCGGCGGCAGGGCCGGGTAGGCGCGCATGAGCAGGGTTTCGCTGCGCCGCCCGGTGGACAGGCAGACCTCGCGCAGCCCGGCGGCCCTGGCCACGTCCAGCCCCTGGGCCACGGCGGCCTGCCACGCGTCGTGGCTGTAGGGGCGCACCGTGCCCCGCGTGCCGAGGATGGAAATGCCGCCGACGATGCCCAGGCGCGCGTTCAGGGTGTGCCGGGCGATGCGTTGCCCCTCGGGCACCCGCGCGGTGACGCGCACCGTGCCGCGCCAGCCCGCCGCCGCGCATTCGTGGCGCACGGCGAAGGCCAGTTGCCTGCGCGGTTCGGGATTGATGGCCGGTTCGCCCACGGCCACGGGCAGGCCGGGCAGGGTGACCCGGCCCACGCCCGTGCCGCCGCGCAGCAGCACGGCGACCCCGTCGCCACGGGGAAAGGGCAGGACCAGGTCCGGCGAGTCCGGCGAGTCCGGCCTGTCTGGCCTGTCCGATCTGCCCGGCCGGGACGTGCCGTCCTTCGACAAGGACATGTCGTCCTCCGGCAGGGATGTGCCTTCGGGGGCGCACTCCACCAGCGCTTCGATGCGCGCCCCGTGGGTGGCGTCCGGGTCGTCGCCGCCGTCCTTGACCACCACGCCCAGCGCCGTTCCGCCGCCCGCCCGAGCGGGAACCATCGGCACGGCCTCGGCCACGGGCACGTCCAGCCAGCCCGCCGGGGTGGTGTCGTCCCCGTCGCCGGTGAACGGCGGCAGCGGCACGGACACCATGTCCGGCCGCATGCCGCTCAGCAGCAGGCGCAGGGCGGCCGTGGCCGCCGCAGCCAGGGCGGAGCCGGTGGTGAAGCCCTCGCGCAGGCCGACCCCGTCCGGCGGGGGGGCGTCCGTGCGCGGGCGCGCGTCGTCCGCAGGCGGGGCGTCCCGTTCCGGCGAACCGTCACGCGGGGGCGGGGAAGCGGGCGGTGTGGAGGAGAAACGGTCGTTCATGCGGCTCTTTCATGTGCGGCGGGTGGGGCGATCAACCTGGCGCGGGAACGGAAAGTCCATGCGGCGGGCCATGCTATCAGGAAACGCCCCGGCATGCAGCAGCGCCGGGGGCGGGGTTCCCCGGCGGGCGCCGGGCCGCCGCGCCGTCACGTGTTCCGTCCCGGCCGACGGCCCGAAGCCGAAAGATCGAGGCCGGACGCCGCCGCGCCCGGCCGTGTCCGTGTTTTCTCCTGTTTCCTATACCAGCAGCACCGTGGATCCGGTGGTCCTGCGCGATTCCAGCGCGCGGTGCGCGTCGGCCGCCTGCGCCAGGGGGAAGGTCTGGTTCACCTGCACCTGCACGATGCCCGCGCGCACCACGTCGAACAGGTCGCGCGCGTGGGCCAGCAGGTCGGGCCGCTGCGCCGTGTAGTGCATCAGGCTGGGCCGGGTGAGGAACAGCGAGCCCTTGGCCGCCAGCAGGCCGGGGTTGAACGGCTCCACGCTGCCGGACGACTGCCCGAACGAGACCAAGGTGCCCATGGGGCGCAGGCAGTCCAGCGAGGCCATGAACGTGGCCTGCCCCACCGAATCGTACACCACGTCCACGCCGCGCCCGTCGGTGAGTTCGCGCACCCTGGCCGCCACGTCCTCCTGCCGGTACAGGACGACGTGCTGGCAGCCGTTGGCCCGCGCGCGTTCCGCCTTGGCCTCGTCGCCCGCCGTGCCGATGACCGTGGCCCCCAGATGCCGCGCCCACGGCACCACCAGCGAACCCACGCCCCCCGCGGCCGCATGCACCAGCATGGCGGTGCCCTCGGTCACCGGGTAGCAGCCGCGCAGCAGGTAGCGCGCGGTCATGCCGCGCAGCATCATGCCCGCCGCCGTGACGAAGTCGATGTCGTCCGGCAGGACCACCAGGCGGTGGGCGGGGATCAGGCGGTGTTCGGCATAGGCCCCCACCGGGTTGCCCGCATAGGCCACCCGGTCGCCGGGGCGCACCTCGGTCACGCCCTCGCCCACGGCCTCCACGGTGCCCGCGCCCTCCATGCCGGGGATGGCGGGCAGCGAGGGCAGCGGGTACAGCCCGGTGCGGTGGTACACGTCGATGAAGTTGAGCCCCACGGCCCCGTGGCGCACCAGCGCTTCGCCGGGGCCGGGCGCGCCGGGGTCGTGGTCTTCCCAGCGCAGCACTTCCGGCCCGCCGGTTTCGTGGAAGAAGATGGCCTTTGACGTTCCGGATGTGCTGGACATGTGCGCCTCCCGCGCGGGGGGATGCCCGCGCCGCTGCCGTTGCCGGGTGCGATTCCCGATGGACCGCTCCGTTGGACCGCTCCGTCGCGTCGTCGCCCCTGCCGCCGTGCCGCTGAAAAGGGACCGGCGCCGGGAGCGGGGCCGGGGCGGACGTTTACCCTGCATGGTAGGTCAGCTTGGGGGTTCGCACAAGAAGGTCCGGAAAAGTAACCGGGTTCCCGTGCGGGAACGAAGCCGGGCGGAAGGCGGCGGAAAAAGACCGGGCACAAGGTGGAAGCGATGCCGGAAGGCCGGTGCGGCGGGGCGGGGGAGAGGCGGCGGCCACGCAAAGGGAAAGCCCCGCCGAAGCGGGGCCAGTGGGGCGAGCAAAGGCGGACACGCCGCGGCTCGCGCGGCCTGTATGGCACGAAAGCGCGGGCCGGGCAAGGGGGGCGGGGGCGCGCGGCCGCCCGGTCACACCGGCGAGGCCACCCGGTTGCCCACCGTGTCCACGCCGGTAAGCCGCGACATGGCCGTCAGGTATTCCACGTTGCGGTCCAGGTAGAAGGCCAGGGGCTTGGAGAAGTTCTTGCCCACGATGCCGTCCACGAACAGTTGGCTCACTTCGCGTTCGCGGGTCAGCACCATCTGCGAGCGGGCCAGGATGGCCTTTTCCTCCGGAGACATGTCGCGCACCAGCAGCGAGAGCACGTTGCGCGCGCGGGGCTGGTACATCCAGAAGTACATCAGGTCCAGGGCGTTGATGATGATGGTCCGCTCCAGGTCCTCGGCCTCCGCCTCCACGGCCCGGATGAACTGCTTGGGCTGCGAGAGCAGTTCCAGCACGTCCTCTTCGGGGAACAGCAGTTCCAGCCTGGAGAAGGAGTCGAACAGCTGGCGCAGCTTGCTGTCGTAGTCCCAGCGGCGGATGCGGATGTTGTTGTTGCGGTCCGCGTAGCCTTCCACGGCCCCGGCGATGGTGTCGGACGCCATCTTGGAGATGACCGCCGCATAGGGCTGGATGAGCAGCGAGGGGTTGGGCACGTGCATCAGCACCAGCAGTTCCAGCAGCAGTTCGCCGTAGAGCACGGAGGTGGGGATGGCCAGCACGCTGCGGAAGATGTTGCCGAGCACCGCCTCCTTGGGCAGGCCCCGGTAGATGTTGTGCGCGGCGATGTAGGCGCCGTTGGCCGCCGAGATGACGGCGTAGACCAGCGCCGGGTTGTTGCTCACCGTCAGGCCGAAGCCCTCTTCCAGCAGCAGCACGCGGATGACGTTTTCCAGCAGCGGCACGGAAATGCCCGTGAACAGCAGCGAATCGCTGATCCGGCTCCAGCTTACGTAGTCGTTCCAGCGCAACAGGGGCGAACGGCTCACGCCGCCGCCGCCCGTCACGGCCTGGATGACGTTGCGCACTCCGGTGATGCCGAACCACACGGTGGTCCACAGCATGGCCGTGAGCAGGCTGTCCTGCGTCTGCAGGAACGAGAGCACGGCGGGGATGAACCCGGCCAGCACCTTCAGGGCGTTGGACACGCCGGTGTTCAGGTAGCGCATGCCCATCCAGCGCGTGCATACCGCCCCGCCGCGCGGGTGCAGCGAAAGGCCGTTGCCCGCGCTGCGGGCAAAGCCGCCAAGGGTGGCGATGTTGCCGTACGGGGTGACCCGCGAGGTGTCGGTGCGCACCACCCATTCGCGCACCCGGCGAAAACCGAAGCGCGAACATCCCGGCAGCCGCCGCAACATGTTCACCATGGTGGTGCTGGGCAGCACGGGGGTGCGCCGTTCCAGCATGCTTTCGCGCAGGTACACCTCGGTGTGCACGGGAATGATCTGGCGCATGGTGTCGCGCGGGTCGTCGATCTGTTTCTGGGCGCGCGGGGGCAGGGTTTCGCGGAACACCAGGCCCATGCCGTGCACCCGGTGCGAGCGGCTGGTGGAATCGCTGCCGATGCGCGACTTCAACTGCACCGACTTGTAGAAGCTTTGCAGCCTGGGGATGTTGCGCAGGATGCGGCGGAACTTTTCGCAGCGCTCGCAGGCGTCCGTCGCGCCCGAGTCGGAGTAGTCGCGGATCAGCGTGCGGATGAACCGCTTCAGCCGGGGCGCGCTGCCGCTGTTGATGGCCAGTTGCAGCTCGTTGATGGCCCGGATGCTGGCCACGTGCGCGTCGTCGCCCTCTGCCCAGTCCTTGAGGTTGAACAGTTCGAGGTGGGTGATGAGCCCCTCGCAGTCCCACAGCAGCTCCAGCACGTCGGCCACGGTGAGTTCCGAGAGGTTCAGGGTGATGCGGTAGCCGCTGTGCAGGCTGGTCAGCCAGTCCAGCAGGGCGCGCGGCGGGGTGCGCAGGATGTCGGGCACGTCGGCCCCTTCGCGGGGCACGAAGGCCGAGGGGATGTCGGGGTTGCATGCCGGGGCCAGCCACAGGTCGTGCACCGTCTCGGCGTCCAGCCCGTCCAGCCGCCGCACCAGGGCCTCGATGGCCTCGCGCTCGGGCTGGGTGGCCATGGCCCATTCGTCGCGCAACTCCTCCACCCGGCCCTGCAGGGCGGGCACCAGCCGCTTGTGGATGAATTCCGCCAGGTGCAGCAGCGAGGGCTGCCCCGTGCCCACGAAGGCCAGGAATTCGTCGCGGTGCAGCGGTTCAAGGGTCAGCCCGAATTCGTCGTTGATGGCGCGGCGGTGGCGTTCGTTGTAGCGGCGCAGCACCTGCAACACGTATTCCGCAAGATATTGCGATGCCTTGCGGCCTTCCTGCATCAGGTGCTGGGTGGGCGTTTCCGCCAGGAAGGACAGGAAGCCCTGCGAATCGGAAAAACCGCGCGGCACCCAGATGAGTTCGGCGTACTTGTTGCGCGCGGGCACCCGGAATTCCACCCCGATGCGGACGGAAACCCCCATGATGTCGGCGGCCTGCATCAGCTCACTGGCGGCGGCCGATTCCACGAAGTTGTAGTAGATCACCGTAAGGTGCCGGATGCCCTTGATCCACGCGTCCATGATCAGGTGGGTGGGGTTCTTGCGGCCCTTGGTGTTGGCGTCGTGCACGTGGTTGTCGAAGGCCAGCTGGTTCCACTCTTCGGGCATTTCCAGCAGGTGGTAGTGGGCCAGCAGGGCGCGCACGATGCGCGGCTTGCCCGAGGCGGCGCGGCGGAAATCGTGCGCCAGCTTGAGCTGGCGGCAGGGGTCGCCGTGGGCGCGCACCAGGTCCTTCATGATCTGGATGAGCACGCGCGCCGTGTTGCGGCGCAGGCCCGTCTGCGCGCTGTACAGCACCTCGTCGCGCAGGGTTTGCAGGGCCAGCAGGCGGTCTTCCGCCAGGCCCGCCTCCAGCGAGTCCAGCAGGTTGATCACCGCGTAGGCCACGCGCAGTTCGCGCGAGACGGAAAGCTCCTTGATGCCGTGCGGATGCAGGCTGGCGTCGAACAGCTTGCGCACGAAGGGGCTGGGGGTGCTGGTCTTCTCCAGCACCTTGTTGACCATGAGCAAGAGCTCGTGGTCCTGCTGGTCGAAGAAAAGCGTGCGAAATGCCATGGATGTGTCGCAGTGACGGCGGGCGTCCGTGAAGGGTGCGGGGAGCCCCGGCAAGGGCTCCGTGGCGATGCCGGGAAATGTTGCGGGAGCACCCGTGATTTCGGGAGGTTCCCGTGCATGCATTGTTACGGAAAGGTTACGGCGCCGTCAATTGGGACCGCGGGGGAGCCGCGGCGGGCGTGCGGCAATATGCCGTCGATGCAGGAAAAGGCGCGCGGGCGGCGCGGGCAGAAAGGGCGGCGGCCGTGCGGAAACAGGGGGGCTAGGTCTGCGGGTCGCCGTGGAGATAGGCGGTACCGCTGGCCACGTGGCGCACGGTTCCGCCTATCCAGGCCTCGGGCGTCACGCCGTCGCGGCGGCTCACCGAAACGCGGATGGTCGCCCCGCTGGGCTGGCGCACCGCCAGGGATATCTCGCCTTCGGCCATGTCGGCGCGGTGCAGGCCGTAGGCCAGCGAGCCGGAACCGCAGGCCGATTCCAGGATGATGCTGCCGGTGTCCCGCACCCGGACCACCGGGGTGATGGCGGGGGCGGCCAGGGGGCCGTGGCACCAGATGCACCCGGCCGCCGGTTCGTCGTCCAGGCCGTGGCGGGTGATGAGTGCGCGCGCGTGGTCGCGCCAGTCGCCGGGAAAGGGGTGCGCCGAGGCGTCCAGCAGCAGGTGGGCGATGCCCGGCAGCCGGACCAGCATCAGCCCGTCGGCCACGGGCAGCGCCAGCCGGGACGGGGCGGGCTGTGCGCCACGGGGAGAGGCCCCATGCGCCGGGTCTGCGTTTCCGGCGGCAGGCGGCAGGGGCATGCGCACGGCGGCGTCCGGGCCGTGCGGGGTGTGCACCACCCGCACCGGCAGGATGCCGGACACGCCGGAACTCTCGATCTCGCCGGACATGAGCCCCCCCGGCCCGGCGTGCAGCACCCGTTTCAGCGCCAGCAGGGCGGCCAGCGAGCGGCATGCGTTGCCGCAGAACTCGCCGCCCATCATGTCGATGCGCGGGCGCGGTCCGGCCAGCGTGACGAAACCCACCTGCTCCGCGTGCACGTGGTCCTCGCCCATCAGTTCCGCCGCCACGGCGGCGCGCAGGGGCGCGGGCACCGGGTCGGTGACCAGGATGGTGGTGTTGCCGCCGGGGCTGAACTTGTGGAAGCGCAGGGCGCTCTGGTGGTGCATGGCGCGAGATGGGTTGAATGAACAATCTTGTCGTGTCAAGCGGACGCCACCCGAACGGGCCGGGGCGTCCGCCGACGCAAAAAGGCCGCCGGAATCTCGGGGCATGCCGCAACCTTGCGGATTACCACATCAAGGTGCGTCAGCCCCGCCGCGAGGGCATGCTGCGGCCTCTGCCGCGCGGCATCTTGTGCATGATGCCCGATGGTTAGCTAACTGTCCAGTATGACGGCACAAAATCTGATGACAAAATAGTTAAATTATATTTATGTGAAATATTTGAAGATTTACAAAAAAGACATTATTGAAGAAACCGGTTCCCTTCACGGCCTGATTACGATACTAAACCGCTATCAAAAACCCTAGTTTCCCTGCGAGGAGGCAAAGATGAAGAAGACAGTATTGCTCGTGCTGGCACTTCTGCTGGTGCTGTCGGGCCAGGCGTTCGCCGCCGACACCATCAAGCTCGGCTTCGTCATCCCCATGACCGGCGACATCCCCAAGGTGGGCGAGGCCTCGAAGTTCGCCGCCGAAATGCTGCGCGAAGAAATCAACGCCAAGGGCGGCCTGGACGTGGGCGGCAAGAAGTACAAGCTCGAATTCGTGTTCGAGGACAACGAAGCCAAGCCCGAATCCGCCGTCAACGCCATGCTGAAGGTCATCGAGCGCGACCAGGTCCTGGCCGTGGTGGGTCCGCAGTCGTCCAAGCAGGCCGTGCCCGCGGGCGGCGTGGCCAACGACAACGAAACCCCGATGATCTCGCCGTGGTCCACCAACCCGGACACCACCAAGGGCCGTCCGTGGGTGTTCCGCGCCGCCTTCCTCGACCCCTTCCAGGCGCCCGTGGTGACCAACTTCGCCACCAAGCAGTTCAACGCCAAGAAGGCCGCCGTGCTGTTCGACATCTCCAACGACTACTCGAAGGGCCTTGCCGAGTTCTTCAAGGCGGACTGGGAGAAGAAGCACGGCGCCGGTTCCGTGGTGGGCATGGAATCGCACGGCACCAAGGACCAGGACTTCTCGGCCCAGCTGACCAAGGTCATCGCGGCCAAGCCCGACTTCATCTTCCTGCCTGAAAACTACAACATAGTCGCCCTGATCGTGAAGCAGGCGCGCGACCTTGGCTACAAGGGCCCGTTCATGGGCTCCGACGCCTGGGGTTCCGCCGAACTGATGGACCTGTGCGGCAAGGAATGCGTGGGCCAGTACTTCTCCACCCACTACGCCGCCGCGGGCGCCACCGGCGCCACCAAGGAATTCATCGACAAGTACAACAACAAGTACGGCTACATCCCCGACGACGTGGCCGCCCTGACCTGGGACGCCACCCGCCTCGTGCTCCAGGCCATCCAGAGCGTGGGCAAGGTCGATACGGACGTGCGCAAGATGCGCAAGGCCGTGCGCGACGCCATGGTCAACATCAAGAGCTTCGACGGCATCACCGGCAAGATGAGCTTCGACGAGAACCGCGACCCCATCAAGTGCGCCGTTGTCGTCAAGATCAGCGAGAAGGGCGAATTCACCTTCGCCGAATCGGTCTGCCCCAACTAGTACACGAAGCCCCGCGCGGCCCCCGGGCCGCGCGGGGCCTTTCCTGCCGCACGCACGTCGCGGCTTCCGCTTCCGTCACGCGCCGCCCGCGGCGGCGCGCCGGGTTGCCGCCCGGCCAAGGTGCCGCCCTGCGCGGGTTCCCACCCGGAACCCGGCACCTGCGAAGCGGAACATACGAATCATCGTTCACGGACGGCGCGCACGACGCGCCGCCCGTGTTCTGCCCCCCTGCCGCGCGTACGGCGCGCGCCAAGGGGCAAACCGTTCCACGGAGGGTTTCGGGACTGTGGAAATCTTCATCCAGAACCTGTTCAACGCGCTGCAGTGGGGCAGCTTCTACGCGCTGATCGCCCTGGGCTACACCCTGGTGTACGGCGTGCTGCTGCTCATCAACTTCGCCCATGGCGACATCTTCATGGTGGGCGCGTACATCGCATTTTTCGTCTCCTCGCTGCTGCTGGGCGACCTTCTGGGCGTGTTCGCCCTGCCGGGCTGGGCCGCGCTGGCGCTGACCATTCCGCTGACCATGCTGCTCACCGCCGGGGTGGGCGTGACGCTGGAGCGCATCGCCTACCGCCCCCTGCGCCGCAAGGGCGCGCACCGGCTGTACGTGGTCATCACCGCGCTGATGTGCGGCCTGGTTCTCGAGAACGGCAACCTGGCCCTGCTGGGCGCCAGCCGCCGCAAGCTGCCCGACATGGTGGACAAGGTGGTGTACACCTTCGGCTCCGTGTCGGTGACCAACCTGAAGGTGTGGGTCATCATCGCGGCGTTCCTGGTGTTCTTCCTGCTGCAATTCATCGTCACGCGCACCCGCATCGGCATGGCCATGCGCGCGGTGGCGTGGGACAAGTTCGCGCTGCCGCTGATGGGCATTCCGCTCGATTCCATCATCGTGTTCACCTTCGTGCTGGGGTCGGGCTTTGCGGGCCTTGCCGGGCTGCTTTTCGCCATGTCCTACCCCATCCTCGACCCCTACATGGGCGCCATGGTGGGCTGGAAGGCCTTCATCGCGGCGGTGGTGGGCGGCATCGGCGACATTCGCGGGGCGTTCATCGGCGGCTTCCTGCTGGCGTTCATCGAGATCATGGTGGCGGCGTTCCTGCCCTCCACGTTCAGGGACCTGTTCGCCTTCACCATCCTGCTGATGATCCTGTGGCAACGGCCCACCGGGCTCTTCGGCGTGGCAAAGACCACCAAGATCTAACCCGCGACGCACGCCAGAGGATACGCGAACATGCAGAAATACACCCTCAACGCCGTGCTGGCGGCGCTGTGCCTTGGCCTTGTGCTGCTGGCGCAGTTCAATCTGATAGACCAGTACACCCAGACGGTGCTCATGTTCATGGGCATCAACATCATCTTCGCCGCCAGCCTGAACGTGGTGAACGGCTACATGGGCGAGTTCTCGTGCGGGCACGCCGGGTTCATGTGCGTGGGCGCCTATGCCTCGTCCGTGCTCTCGGTGGTGCTGTTCACCTCCAACAAGCTGGTGGGCGACGCGCTGCTGCCGCCGGAACTGGCCCCCATGCTGTTCCCGGTGGTGCTGATCGTGGCCGGGCTCGTCGCCTCGGTGTTCGGCCTGCTGGTGGCGCTGCCCTCGTTCCGCACGCGCGGCGACTACCTGGCCATCATCACCATCGCGGCCAACTACATCGTCATCTCGGTCATCGAGAACCTGGACATCATCGGCGGCCCGCGCGGCTTTCACGGCATGAAGCGGGTCATCAACGGCATGCGCGACATGGTGGACATCCCCTGGATGTTCATCTGGGTCATCCTGGGCACGGTGTTCTCGGTGTGGATCCTGCGCCGCCTGGTGAACTCCACCTACGGCAAGGGCATTTCCGCCGTGTGTCAGGACGAGGTGGCCGCGGAGATCATGAGCGTGGACACCAACCACGTGAAGTTGGTGGCGTTCATGGTGTCCTCGGGCCTGGCCGGCGTGGCCGGGGCGCTGTACGCCCACGTGTACGGCTACGTGAACCCGCAGGCCTTCAACATCCTGAAGTCCACGGAAGGGCTGGTCATGGTCTACCTTGGCGGCATGGCCTCGCTGTCCGGCTCGGTCATGGCGGCCATCCTGTTCACGCTGCTGCTCGAATCGCTGCGCTTCGTCATTCCCGGCATCGATGCGGCCCTGCACGCGGTCAACCTGTTGCCCGCCGGATACGAGTTGAGCCAGGTGTGGAAGTGGGTGCTCATCCCGCTGATCCTCATCCTGCTCATGCAGTTCCGGCCGGAGGGCATCATGGGCAACCGCGAGCTTTCGGATGTTTTCCCGAAGCTGCGCCGCTTCTACACGTTCAAATAGGGGAACGAGGACATGCCGCTGCTTGAAATGAAAGGCGTGACGCAGCGCTTCGGCGGGCTGCAGGCCGTTTCCGACTTCAACATATCGCTGGAGGAGCGCAGGCTCATCGCGCTCATCGGCCCCAACGGCGCGGGCAAGACCACGGTGTTCAACCTGGTCTCCGGGTTCTACCAGCCCACCGAGGGGCAGATCGTCTTCAACGGCCAGCCCACCGCGGGCCTGCGGCCGCACCAGGTCACGGCGCGGGGCATCGCCCGCACCTTCCAGAACATCCGGCTGTGGCACGAAATGAGCGTGCTGGACAACATCCGCATCGCCCAGCACCACCGCCTGGGCTACACCGTGTGGGACGCCTTTCTGCGCACCGGCCGCTTCACCCGCAGCGAGGGCAACATCGACGCCATCGCCTGGGAAATGCTGGAGGCCATGGATCTGAAGGACGCCGCGCACGAACGGCCCCGCAACCTGCCCTACGGGTTGCAGCGCCGGGTGGAGATTGCCCGGGCCATGTCCATCAGGCCGAAACTGCTGCTGCTGGACGAACCGGCGGCGGGCCTGAACTCGGCCGACGTGGACGGGCTGATCAAGCTCATCCGCTGGATTCACGGCGAGTTCGACATCGCCATCTGGATGATCGAACACCAGATGAAGGTGGTCATGAGCCTGTGCGAATGGATCAAGGTCATCGATTTCGGTAGCACCATTGCCGAAGGGACGCCCGAGGAGATTCAGTCCAACCCGGTCGTCATCAAGGCATACCTGGGAGACGATACGATCTGATGCTGCTCTCCATCGAGAATCTCTACGTAAAGTACGGCAATATCGAGGCGTTGCACGGCCTTTCGTTCCACGTGAACGAAGGGGAGATCGTCACCCTCATCGGGGCCAACGGCGCGGGCAAGTCCACCACGCTGAAGTCCATCATGCGCCTGCCCCCGCCGGAGGCGCCCAAGGTCAGCGGCGGCGACATCCTGTTCAAGGGCAAGTCGCTGCTGAACGTGGAACCGCACGACGTGGTCAGCAAGCTGCACATCGCGCTGGTGCCCGAGGGGCGGCACATCTTCGGCAACCTGTCGGTGATGGAAAACCTGATGCTGGCCACCTACGCCCGCAAGAACGACCCGGCCATCAGCCGCGACCTGGAACGGATCTTCGACCTGTTCCCCCGCCTGGCCGAGCGGCGCGCCCAGCGCAGCGACACCCTGTCCGGCGGCGAACAGCAGATGCTGGCCGTGGGCCGCGCGCTGATGACCAGTTGCGAGGTGCTGCTGCTGGACGAACCGTCCATGGGCCTGGCCCCGCTGCTGATGTACGAGATGTTCCGCACCCTGAAGGAACTGAACCGCGAGGGGTTGACCATCATCGTGGTGGAACAGAACGCCCGCCTTGCCTTGCAGGTTGCCAGCCGTGGCTACGTGCTGGACACCGGCGAGATCGTGGCGCAGGGGCCATCCGATTCGCTGCTCAACGACCCGGAAGTGAAAAAAGCCTATCTCGGCGGGTAGGGGCTGTCTCTAACTTGTCTTTTCGCCCGTTGGCGTCCGACCCGAAGGGCGCGAAGCGTGGCCGTTGGGCGAGCTTGCGAGCCCTACGGACATCGTGCGCAACGCGGTCAAACTTCGCCTGCCATAGCTTTGCTGTCCTTATCCGTAAGGTTCGCTTCGCTCACCTAACGGCTAAGGCTCGGTCGAATACGAGAAGAGCGCGGTGCGGTCCTCATCCGTAAGACTCGCAAGCTCGCCAAACGGCTGAGGCATACTCCCTCATGGCAGGCTCGTTTTCCTTGCCAACGAACGAAAATCCTACGTTAGAAATAGCCCCTAGGTGACACACGGCCCTGGGACATCCCCAGGCCGGTCAGGACAGGAAATGAAGCGGGCCGCCCCGGAAGGGGCGGCCCGCTGTTTGTTACCCGTCGTGCGTCCGGGTGCCAGATGACCGGCTAGGTGCCGCTGGGCGAGGTGGTGCTGACGGTCTGCTGGATGAGCAACTGCACCTGCTGTTCATCGCCCGGCGTGCCCGCCGTGGCGGTGTACACGTTGTAGTCCATGTTGCCCACGGTGGCTGTGCCGCCATGAGCCCATTCCGAGCCCAGGATGACGGAATCGTGTCCGTCGCCCGTGATGGCCAGCGAGTGGTCGGCCGCGCCGCTCATGTCCAGCACGTCCTGCGCGGAAAGCGCCACGTGCTGCGCGCCGTCGGCGGTGAGGTCGATGGCCTCGATGCCGGTGACCGTGCCCGCCGTGATGCGGCTGAAGTCCAGGGTCACGTCCTCGCCCTGCACCAGCAGGGTGTCGTAGCCATCGCCGCCGTGCAGCCCGCCGAAGTCGTGGCTGTCGATGTGCCCGTCGGCCATGCCCGCGGCGCCGCCGGTGTCGTGCACCACCAGGGTATCGTCGCCCGCGCCGCCGTACAGGGTGTTCACCCCCGCGCCGCCGTCCAGAAGGTCGTTGCCGTCGCCGCCGTGCAGCACGTCGTTTCCGGCCCCTCCGAACAGGTGGTCGTCGCCCGCGCCACCATGCAGGGTGTCGTCGCCGTCGCCGCCAAACAGGTGATCATTGCCGCCGCCGCCGGTGATGGTGTCGCCCTGGGCAGACCCCACCACCACCTGCGCATGGGTGACGGACGAGCCGTCGTAGTCGTGGCCCAGCGGCGCACCATGTCCGTCATGTTCGGCAGGCTGCACGGTGACGTGCAGCGCCGCGTCCGCCTTGTCGTTGGCGTCGCCTGCGTCGGCGGCGGTGTAGGTGTACTGGTGGCTGCCTTCGGCCAGCCCCGCCAGCGTGAGGTTGCCGCTGCCGTCGTCCGTAACCCCAAGCCCCGAGGCAATGCCGAACACCATTCCCTCGGCATGCGCGCTGGGGTCTGCGGCGGCGCTCAGGAGTACGCTTTCCGGCAGGGTAACGCTGGCGGATGCGTCGCCCAGCACCACAAGGTGCAGGTCGTTGGCGACGATGGGTTGCGTGGTGTCCACGATTTCCACCACCGCCGCCCCCAGCACGATGGACCCGCTGATGGACGCGTTGGCGCGGTTGGCCGTGCTGTTTGCGTTGTCCGCAAAGGTGACGGTTATCGTCGCGCCGACGGTGCCCGCCCCCTGCGCCATGCTGACGGCCAGCTTGCCGCCCGAAAGCGACAGCGACAGGGCCGCGGCGTTGCCAAGGCCGTCGACGAAGCCGCTCGCTCCGTCCGCAGTATAGGTGACGCCGCCGAGCTTGAAGCCGGTCACGGCGCCGCCGTCAATGGTGATGTTGCTGATGGTGGCGCTGCCCACCTTGATGGACGACACGTCGGCGGCATCGGCCACGCCGCGCAGGGTGTAGGTGACCGTGGACGTGGCCGTGGTGGCGTCGTTGGCGGCCACGGTGTAGGTCACGTAGCCGGTGCCTTCTTCCACATAGGTGCTGGTCATGCCGGGCGCGCCGCCCACGCCGGCCTCGCCGCCCGTGACGGAAACCAGTTCCACCGAAAGGGGTGTGTTGTCGCCCACGGTGCCGGTGGTGTCCGCCGTGGGGAAGCTGACCGTCACGCTGCCCGCGGGGGTGCCTGCGGGCACGGTGAACTTCAGGACGCCATCCGCGCCGATGGTCACGGGGGTTTCCGTGCCGCCGATGTTCAGGGTGGCCGTATATGCGCCGGAACTATCGGGTTCCAGCGCCGCGAGGTCCACCTTCATGGTGACGGTGACGTCTTCTCCCTCCACCCCCTTCGAGAACGCCAGCGTGATGTCCGCGCTGTCGCCTTCGTTCACCGTGGCAGGGGCGCTCATGGTCACCGTCGGGCCGTCGAGGGTGTCGACGACGGTGACGTTGATGGGGGCGGTGTCGGACAGGCTCACTTCGCCCTTCAGGTCGTCCGCATTGGCGATGGACACCGTGAAGGTCTCACCGCCTTCGGACAGGCGGTCGTTGACGGTGTCCACGCTGAACGACGTGCCGGACCCGCCCTTGTCCACGGTAAGGTGCAACTGCCAGCCGGTCACGTTGCCGCCGCCGTCGGTGACTTCGGTGACCATGCCGCTGCCATCCCCCGGGCGGTAGGTATGCCCGCCCACGGTGATGCCCTTGAGGTCGTCGCCGGTCATGCCGTCGTTGAACTTCACGTCCACCGTGAAGGTGACGGGCTCTTCCACCGCCTTGTCCATGGTCAGGCGGAAGGCCGCGCTGCCGTCGGCCTCGGAAACGGTGGTGCTGCCCGCAACCAGCGTGGCCGTCGGGCCGTTGGCGTTGTCGAGGATGATCAGGGGTGTTTCCGTGGTGCCGGATATGCCCGCAAGGGTGTCGCCGTAGTCGTTGTACGGGTCGTTGGCCTTGATGGTGGCCGTCACGCTCAGCGTCTTGTCGCCGTCGGAGATGTAGTCCTCCGGCAGGGCCACGCTGACCGTGGCCTTGCCGCCGCTGCCGGGCAGGATGGTCACGGTGGCGGTGTAGGGCACGAAGTCGGCTCCGTGCGTGGCGTCGCCGCCGAAGGTCAGTTCAAGGGTGATGGGACCGTTGCCGGGGTCCAGCGGGTTGCCGTCGGCATCCACCAGGCTGACGGTGACGGTAACGGGGTTCTGGCCTTCATGGGCCTTGCCGTCGTCGTCAAGGCCGCCGGTCACCTCCACCTTCACCATCGGCGTGTCGTTGTCCACGATGATGGTTTCGGCCATGCCGCCGTTGCCGCCGGAGACCGTGGCGTTGCCACTGATGCCGGTGATGATGGTGGTGAAGGTTTCGTCGCCTTCCACGCGGTTGTCGTCAATGGCGGCGGGCAGGTCGCCCGTCACCGTGATGGCCCCCGGCAGGATCGGGGTGAAGGGGTTGCCGTTGCTGTCGTAGATGGTGGCGACGATGTTGCCGTGCCCGTCGTCGGTGAGCTTCAGCGTGAAGTCGCCGCCCTCGAAGTACTTGATGCGGGCCAGCAGTTCCGCGCTCAGGGTCACGGTCACCTCGCCTTCCGAGTAGTCCGTGCCCTGGGCGGCGCTATTGCCGTAGGTCTTCAGGGTGAAGGTGACGTCGCCGTTCAGCAGCGGCATGTAGTTGTCGGGCAGGTGCCCGGTGATGGTGTAGCCGGCCACGCCGCCGTTCTCGGCGATGGAGTCCGTAGCGGCAAGGGACAGTTCCAGCCGCCCGTTGAAGAGGCCGGAGCCGCCGCCGTTGCCGACGTCCACGAAGCGGAAGCCGTCGTCGAACCGGGTTTCGCCGCCGGTGCTGCCCACGATGCGCACGTGGTAGTAGTCGGTGTTCGGAATGGGCAGCGTCAGGTCGCCCGTGGCCTGCCCGGCCGGGATGGTCACGGTGTGTTCGTCAACGCTGCCGTCGCTGCGCACCAGTTGGAGAGTGACGGTGACGTCCTCGTTGGCGGCAACGCCGCCGGGCATGCCCACCGAAATGGTGGTGGTGCCATCCGTGGTGTTCTGCGTGACGTCCAGATCGGTAATGGACACCACCGGGCCGCGCATGTCGTCGGCGATGGGGTCGCCGGTGCTCGCGGGGTTTTCCGTGTCGTACACCACTTCGCTGCCCTGCATGTCCACGATGGTCCACGACACGGCATCGGTTCCGGAGTCCACCCCGCCGTCGACACTTGCGGTGTCGTGGTCGTGCAGGATGTCCACGGTGAACCGGGCCGAGGCTTCGCCCGCCTTGACGATGACGTAGTAGTTGGCCCCGTCCGGCCTTTCGGCGTAGCCGGGCAGGCCGGTGGCCGTGGCGGCGTCGTATACGCCCTCGCCAAGCCTGAAGTCCTTGCCGAGGCTGGCGTCGTCCAGCTTCAGCCACACCACGACGTCTTCCGCCGCCACATCGGTGAGGACGATGGTGTAGCCCACGGTGTTCACCGCGCCGTTCACGGAGGTGTTGTCGCCGTTCTCGTCGAACTCGGCGGATTCTCCGGGAGCCACCGGCTCGCGCACCAGAGTGTCCGGGCCGAAGTACTGCAACTCCGGTCCGTCCAACTTGCCGGTGTGGGCGGGATCCGTATCGTCCACGATGGTGACGGTGGCGGAACCGTGGTCGTGCACGCCCGCCTCGTGCCCGGAAACGCCGGTGATCTCGACCTGGAACGTTTCCTCGCCTTCGCTCAGCCGGTCGTCGGCAAGCTGCACGGGAATGATGGCCTTGTAGTAGCTGACGGTGTTACCGCTGCCGTCCGTGGTCGTCACCAACGTCCACGCCCCGGCGGGAATGGTGTAGGAACCGTTTTCGAAATAGTCGGCGTTGCCCTTGGCGTCGCCATCGGTGAACGAGAGCGAGACGGTCACGTCCTGCACCGGTGCATCGCCGGTGTAGTAGTCGCCGTTGCCGGAATTGACGTACAGGCGCACTTCCACGCCCGCGTCCTTGCTGCTTTCCTGTACGGAACTGTCCACCAGCCCCAGCAGGAAGCCGTCGCTGCCCGCACCGTTGCCTTCATCGTGGATGGTGGTGGAGACGCTGTTCCTGGTTATGGCCACGTCGAACGAGCCGGGCGTGTCGTCGGCAAGCGTCAGGTTGCCGACCACGACGCTGTACGTTTCGCCGTTGTCGCCCACCATGTCGTCCACGGCCTGGATGGCAAGGGGCAGATCCTTCAGCGGCGCGCCGTCGCGCACGGTGAAGGTGAGCTTGAGGGCGGAATCCATCTCGACCATCTGCACCGTGACATAGGCGTTACCGTCGCCGTCCGTGCCGTAGTATGCCTTCAGCGCGTCGTTCAGGGCGCTTTCGAGATCGGCCGTGGACGTGGCCGTCCAGGAAGTGATGTTGCCGTCCTCGTCCACCGTGGGCACCATCCAGATGATGTCGCCGGTCTGGCTGATGTTGCCGCTGGCCCCGCCGTTGTCCGCAAGGTCGTTGTCGTAATAGACGGAGGACGGGTTGATGTCTGACGGGTTGAGGGGCAGTTCGGAAACGCCCTTCAGCGTCACGTCGAAGCTGAAGGCGCCGCTGGCCTTGTCGGCGGCAAGATCGCCATGGCCCGCGTAGTCCATGGCGATGGCGTAGTGGGCGATGTTGGTCGTGCCGCCGGCGGCGGGGTCTTCATGCACCGAAGTGTCGCCGGTGATGGAAAGCTCCAGCCGGGGCGCGGGCGTGACGTTGATGGTCAGCGTGGAACTGGCGGCGTCGCCGTCGTTGTCCGCGCTGGTGGTGTAGCCGACCCTGATGCGGAACGCATCGTCGATGTCCTGCCCCGGCGTGCGGGTGAAGGTGTAGGTGCCGTCGGCGGCCAGGGTGAGGGTGCCCGCGAAGGAACCCGTGGTGGCGTCGTAGATGTGGTACGCGCCGGGCGCGAGAACGGCGGAACCGGAGACGGCGGTTCCGGTCGGGGAGCCGTTGCCGTCCACCGCGTCGGTGGTGAAAACCTGGTACGTGTGCGGGGTGCCGCCGTTGTTGTCGGTGGCGGAGATGCCCTTCCACTGGGCCACCTGCACCGTGCCCTGCCAGCCGTCCACGCCGGGGGTGTCGTTGGTGAGCACGTTGCCCGTGACGGACGTTTGCGTGGCCTCGTTGAAGGTGTTGGTGTCCGCGACGGCCACGGGCCGTCGTCGTGCACGTTCACCAGCACCGTGGCGTCGATGGCGTCGCCCTCGTCGTCGGTGACGGTGAAGGTGAAGGGCAGATCCTTGATGTCGTCGCCATTGTTCGCCACATCGTGGTGCAAGGGCTGGTACTGGACAAAGGTGACGGTGGCCGTGTTCTCGCCGTTGGCCAGCACGCCGTCGTTGTCGGCAAGGATGACCACGCAGGCCGTCTTGCCGCCGCTCGTGCCCACCAGCACGCTGTGGCCGTCCACGGTCTGCACGTTCCACGTGATGGCGCCGCCGTCGGCGGTCTTCAGCCCGGCAAGGTCTGATGCGATCTGGTCAAGGTTCCACGCCAGCGAAACCTGGCTGGGGGAGGCCGGGTTGGGGTCGCCCGCGCCGTCGGAGTGCAGGTTGTAGGTCACGGAGCCGTCGGAAGCGGAAAGGGGCGCGTCCGCAAGGCCAAGAGAGCTTAAAATCCCTTGCGCGGTGGTGGACAGGGCCGACACGGCCTTGTCGTCGTGCTGCCGCCCCGCCGACTCATCCACGGTCAGCACAAGGGCGTTGCCGCCGGTGACGGTGATGGTGGGCTTGTCTTCCGTGCGCGAGACGGTGATGACCACGGCGTCCGACGTTGCGGTGTCGTTGTCGGTGCGTTCGCCGGGCACGGCGGTTTCCTGCGCGATGGCGGTGACGGTCAGTTCCGCCGCGCCGTGGGTGTTTTCCGTACCGTCGTTCAGCCGGGCGTCGGACCAGTCATGCGGGTTGAACGTCAGCGACGCCGAAACCGCGCCATTGTCGGCCGCCGCCGCCTCGGTCACCTCGAAGCGCAGGGTGGACAGGCCGTCTTCTGTGGTCGTGGACACCAGCGTCCAGCCCGCGGGCAGGCTGCCCATGTCCAGCGTCCAGTCGGCGGGAACACCGTCGATTTCGACGTAGTGGCGTTCCGAGCCGTCAAGGTCGTGGAAGGTGGCGGAGACGGGAATGGCGACCGTCGTTTCCTCGCCGCCCGGAAGCGTGAGGCCGTCCTGAGCGGTGATGCCCGGCCGGTCGGCCACGGCGTCGATGACGATGGTGAAGCTACCGCCGATGGTGGCCGACAACCCGGAATCGGGGTCAGTGATGGTTGCGGTGACCTTGATGTTCATGTCCGCCGAGCTGTCCTGCGGCGGGCGCAGGTAGATGCCCGAGGCGAGTTGCGCGGCGGTCAGGGTGACGGCCTGGCCGGGACCGGTGACCACGATGTCGCCCGCATCGCCGAAGTCCGCGTCGCCGATGCTGATGCGCGTGCCTGCGGTGAACCCGTTCAGGGTGATGGTGGTGAGCACCTCGTTGTCCGCGGGGGTGAAGACAAGGACGAATTGCAGCGGCTGTTCCGTGCCGTCGCCCGCGTGGGCGTCCACGGAGCCGTCGTTGGCGCCGGGCAGGTACTGGCCGGGCTGGTTGTCCTCGTAGCCGTGCAAGGTGCCGACCAGGGAGCCGTCAGGCCCCACCAGTTGCAGGGAAGAGCCGAGGGAGCCGGACGCCGGGTCCAGCGGCCCTTCCACATCCAGGGTGGGTTCCACCGCGTTGTTCCAGAAGAACGGGGTCAGCGGGTCCAGGCGGTCAACGCCCGCGATGAGGCTGCCGGGGTCGTCGCTGTAGTCGCCTACGCCGCCGCCGGCAGTGCCCGCGCCCGCGCCGGGACCGGCGGCGGGCAGCAGGTCGGGTTCCAGGGCGGCCAGAAAATCGTGGCCGGAAACGGTGCCGCCTTCGGGAAGGCTGAATTCCGGCAGCAGGTCGGCGTTGTTGCCTTCGAAGAACCCGGACAGCACGATGCGGCCGCCGTCGGGAAAGCTGAACACCAGGTCGTCGCCGCTGCGGTCAAGGGTGGCTGCGTCGGTGGGAAAGCCCAGGGCGAAGCGGGAGTCGGAGTTGGCGTCGAAATGAAGCTCCTGCCCGGCGGCGGGCAGGAGCAGCGTAACGGGGTCGGTGGCACCCTGCGTGGAACGGGTCATCGCTACCTCATGGTATCGGCGCGCCGTACGGGCGCGGGTTGCGTGGGCAGGCACGTCTGCCCGGCGTCACGGGGAAAGGGGGAGACCGGACTTCCGCATCGCGTTTTCGCGCAGGCGATGGGCGATGCATTGTTGCACAGTGGGGAGATTTGAAGTCCTGTTTTCAGCGTATATGCATTTCGGTGAATTTCTGCAAGGAACTGTGCCCTGCGTAGTGAAAAATGGGGGAAACATGGCGGCGCATGCAACGACGTGAACGGAAATATGCAGCTATTTCCGATGCGCCCGTGCCTGTGGTTCGGCATATTGTAATGGCGCACAAATTTCAATGGGGGAATGATGGAATGTATGGTGCGGTAAGGTCGGGTTTTCCCTATGTGGCAATGCGGAAATTGTGAGTGTGATTGTTGGCTGGTGCGGAGAATCCGGTTTTTCCGGATTGCCGTGCTGTCCGGGTAATGCCGCCCTGTGGCAGGGAATTCCCTACCTTGGGATGCCGCGCGGCGATGCTGCCCACGGCGGTGCTCCGCCAGGCATGCGGCCGGGGCAGGGAGCGGGGAAGAGCGACATAATCCGGTTGCGCGGCAGGGTGCCCGCGCGTATACGATGAAATGTCCGGAAAGGGGGGGCGGTTGCCGTACCCCTCGCCGCGCCGTTGGTCATCCACCTCACGAGGGGTTCCGCCGTGACAGACAAGCCTTCCTCCCCGCCCTCCTCCCGCCCTGACGCCACGCAACCCGGCAGGGAGCCGGACAAGGCGCCGGACAAGACGGCGGGCGCAGCGCCCGGTGGTGCAACCGCCCCAGGTGTCACCCCAGGTGCCACCCCGGTTGGTGCGCCAGTCTCCGCGCCTGCCGCCGGGGCTTCGGCCTCGGGCAAGCCCGCCGAGCGCACTCCGGAGCGTACCGCCGCCCGCACGCCGGAACCCGCGCCAGACAGGCCCGGAGACAGACCCGGCGACAGGCCCCCCCGGCCGTCGTACGGATTTGCCGGACGTCCGGGCACCGGCGGCGAGCCGGGCAAGGCAACCGCAGGCGAGGGCGTGAAGCCCGTCACGGCGACGCCCCCCACCGTCACGGCCAGGCCTTCCGTCGCCGCGCCCGCGTCAAGACCGACCGTGCCTGCGTCAGGGCCGACCGCGCCCGCGTCAAGACCGGCCGAAATCGGGGCGAGACCGGCCGGGTCCGGGGACAAGCCTGCCGATGCGGGGGCCAGGCCAGCCGGCGGCGCTCCGGCCCATCCCCCGCTGCACGCCTCGGTGACGCCGGGCAGGCCCGCCGCCGGGCCCGCTGCTCCGGCCGCCTCCGCCATTCCGGCGGGCACGGCCCCCGCCGCGAGCCCGGCGGGCAAGCCCGCCGCGCCCACGACATCGGGCGCCTCGGCCACGCCGGGGGCCGCCGCCTCCGTGCCGCGTCCGGCCATGGCGCCGGACCCGGACCGGGCCGCCGCCTTCGCGCCGGAAGAACCCATCCCCGCCGTGGGCGCGCCGCGCCCGGCGCCGCCCGCGCCGCCCTCGGCCATCCCCCGCGAGGCCGCGGCCGCCACGGCCGCCGCGCTGGAGGGGCCGCAGCTCGACGCCGCGCTGGAACCCCCGGTGCCGCAGGGCGGCATTCCCGACATGCGCGGGCTGGACCCGGCCGACGTGGACTACACGCCGCCGCTCATCGAATGCATGGCCTTCCTGTTCCGGCTGCACGGCAAGCCGGTGTCCACGCGGTTCCTGGTGGCCGGGCTGCCCATGTCCGACGGGCCGGTGCAGCCTTCGGCCTGCATCCGCGCCGCGCGCACGGCGGGCATGGCCTCCAGCGTGGTGTACCGCCCCACGCTGGACCGCATTTCGGCGCTGACCCTGCCGTGCATCCTGCTGCTGCGCCAGGAAAAGGCCTGCGTGCTGCTGTCGCTGCAAGGGGACAAGGCCGAGGTGCTGTTCCCCGAGACGGGCATGGAGCCGCGCAGCGTGCCGGTGGACGAACTGACCAAGGAATACACCGGCTACGCCATGTTCGCCCGGCTGGAAGGCAAGCTGGACCGCCGGGCCAGCGAGATAAAGCTGCTGAAGGCCAAGCGCTGGTTCTGGGACACGCTGCTGCACTTCCTGCCCATCTACAAGCACGTGCTGTTCGCCAGCGTGGTGGTGAACCTGCTGACCATCGTCAGCCCGCTGTTCTTCATGAACGTGTACGACCGCGTGGTGCCCAACAGCGCCACGGAAACGCTGTGGGTGCTGGCCATCGGCATCGGCATCGCCTACATCTTCGACTTTCTGCTGCGCAACCTGCGCAGCTACTTCGTGGACGTGGCTGGCCGCAACGCGGACATCGTGCTGGCCAGCCGCCTGATGAACCAGTTGATGAGCCTGCGCCTGGACGCCAAGCCGGACTCCACCGGCTCGCTGGCCAACAACCTGCGCGAGTTCGAGTCGCTGCGCGAGTTCTTCGGCTCCACCACGCTGCTGGCGCTGGTGGACCTGCCCTTCCTGGTGCTGTTCGTGCTCATCGTGTGCTTCATCGGCGGGCCCATGGGCGTGGTGCCCATGCTGGCGGTGCCCATCGTGTTGGGCATCGGCATGCTGCTCCAACTGCCGTTCCAGCGGGTGGCCGAGGCGGGCTACAAGGAAGGCATGCAGAAGAACGCCCTGCTGGTGGAGATCATCAACGGGCTGGAAACGGTGAAGTCGTCGCTGGCCGAAGGCCGCATGCAGCACGCCTGGGAAAAGGTGGTGGGCATGAGCGCCTCGTCCAACGCCCAGTCCAAGGGGCTGGCCAACATCTCGGTGACCATGTCCATCCTGTTCACCCAACTGGTCAGCGTGACGGTGATCATCTGGGGCGTGTACCGCATCTCCGACGGCCTGCTGACCATGGGCGGGCTCATCGCCTGCAACATGCTGGCCTCGCGCGCCATGGCCCCGCTGAGCCAGGTGGCGGCCATGCTGGCGCGGCTGCAACAGTCGCGCATGGCCCTGAAGTCGCTGGACATGCTCATGAACCTGCCCACCGAGCGGCCGGAGGACAGGCCGTACGTCGATTTCGGCCCGCTGGAACATTCCCTGGTCTTCGAAAGCGTGTCCTTCGCCTACCCCGGCTCCGAACGGCTGGCGCTGGAGAACGTCAACGCCACCATCCGCCCCGGCGAGCGGGTGGGCATCATCGGCCGCATGGGTTCGGGCAAGTCCACCCTGGGGCGGTTGGCCATCGGCCTGTACCAGCCGCGCGACGGCGCGGTGCGCTTCGGCGGGGTGGACATCCGCCAGATGGACATGGCCGACCTGCGCTCGCGCGTGGGCTACCTGGCCCAGGACAACTACCTGTTCTACGGCTCGGTGCGCGACAACATCGCCATCGGCGTGCCCAACGCCGACGACCGGATGATCCTGCGCGCCGCCACCATCGCCGGGGTGGTCGATTTCGTGCGCGGGCACCCGGCGGGCTTCGGCATGCCGGTGGGCGAGCGCGGCATGGCCCTTTCGGGCGGGCAGCGCCAGGCCGTGGCCCTGGCCCGTTCGCTGCTGCACGACCCCGACGTGCTGATACTGGACGAACCGTCCAGCAACATGGACAATTCGTCGGAAATGGCGCTGAAGCGGCGCCTTGCGGAAATACTGGACAAGAAGACGCTGATCCTGGTCACCCACCGGGTGAGCATGCTGGACCTGGTGGACCGGCTGGTGGTGCTCGACCACGGCCGGGTTGTTGCCGACGGCCCCAAGCAGGCCGTCCTTGCCGCGTTGCGCGGCGATCAGGTGCGCGCGGCGGGCGCCGCGCGCTTCACGGGCGCGCCCGCCCCAGCCCCCCGGCCTTCCCGGCCTTCCCAACAGGGCTGATGCGCGGCGCGCCAGCGGAGCATGAACATGGAAAACGACAAGACCACATCGGGCGCTCCGGAATCCGCCACGCCCCCCGTTCCACCGGGCGCCGCTTCGGGCATGCCTCCGGGTGTGCCTCCGGGCATGGGGGGCCACGGCGCATCGACCCTGGGCGAGCGCCTTGCCGGTGCCGCGCGCGGCAGTGCGCTGGGCGGGGGCGCCGCCAACGGCGTGCGCCGCGACGACCTGGAATTCATGAGCGAGGTGGACGCGGCCCTGCACCGCAAGGGCCACCCGCTGGCCTTCCTGCTGTCCGCCTCGCTGGGGGTGTTCTTTCTGGTGTTCGTCATCTGGGCGGCGTTCGCCTCGCTCGACGAGGTGACGCGCGGCCAGGCCCAGGTCATTCCCTCGCAGCGCGTGCAGGAAATCCAGAACCTGGAAGGCGGCATCATCAGCGAGATATTCGTGCGCGAAGGGCAGATCGTGGAAAAGGGCACGGTGCTGGTGCGCCTGGACAACGAATCGGCCGCCAGCTTCTTCCGCGACGCGGTGTCCAAGTCGTACGAACACATGGCCGCCATCGCCCGGCTGGAGGCGGAACTGGAGGGCAAGGACCCGGTGTATCCCCCCGAGGTGGTCGAGAAGGCCCCGCAGGTGGTGGCCGACCAGACCTCCATCCACAACGCGCGCAAGCGCCAGCTGGAACTGGAACTGAGCGTGCTGGAAAGCCAGCTTGTCCAGAAGCGCCAGGAAGTGGACGAAATGGTGGGACGGCAGGGCCAGCTGGGTGCCAGCCTGCGCGTGGCCCAGGAGCAGCGCGACATCGCCCGGCCGCTGGTGGAGAAGCAGATCTACTCCAAGGTGGACTACCTGAGCCTTGAGCAGCGCGTCATCCAGTTGCGCGGCGACATCAGCTCGCTGGCCGTGAACATCCCCAAGGCCCGCAGCGCCGTGCACGAGGTGGAACAGCGCCTGTCGCACCGCAAGGCCGAGGTGCGTTCGCAGGCGGTGGAGGAGATCAACAAGCGCCGCGTGGAACTGAACTCGCTGCGCGAAACGCTGTCCGCAGGCGAGGACCGGGTGACCCGTACCGACCTGCGCGCCCCGGTGCGCGGCACGGTGAAGCGCATCATCATCAATACCCAGGGCGGGGTGGTGAAGCCGGGCGAATCGATCCTCGAACTGGTGCCGCTGGACGACACCCTGCTGGTGGAGGCGCGCATCCGCCCGGCGGACATCGCCTTCCTGCACCCGGGCCAGAAGGCCATCGTCAAGGTCACCGCCTACGACTTCTCCATCTACGGCGGCCTGGAGGCGGGGCTGGAGCAGATCAGCGCGGACACCATAGAGGACCGCAAGGGCGAGTTCTACTACCTGGTCAAGCTGCGCACCAGGAAGAACGCCATCACCTATCGCGGCGAAAACCTGCCCATCATGCCGGGCATGACCGCCACGGTGGACATTCTCACCGGCAAGAAGACGGTGCTTGACTATCTGCTGAAGCCCATCCTGAAGGCGCAGCAGAACGCCCTGCGGGAGCGTTGATGCGGCAGAGGGCCACGGGCGAGGAAAACGGCGCGGGCAGCGCGCCGTACCATCCCGGCCGACCGGTTGCGGCGGGCGGGGCCGGGGGGGTGCGTTCGCGCCGTGAACCCGGCCCGGATGGCCCCTGCCCGAATGCCCCCTGCGTGGACGGCCCTTGCGTGGTCGGCCCCGGCGCGCGTGGCCTGATGCAGGTGCTTTTCCGCCGACGTGGCCGGGCGCTGCCCGTCCTGCTGGCCCTGGTTGCCTTGCTTGCCATGCCGCTGGCGGTGGAAACCGGCGCGTGGCGCGGCATGGCCGTGGCGGGCGGCTCCACTCCCAAGGCCGCACCCATGCAGGCGCAGGATGCGGGCAGCACCGCCGCGAGGACCGGGCCGCCCGCCACCCCCGAGGTGCGCGGGGCGGTGGCCGGGCCAGCGCGGGATGAGGCCGGGACGGACACTGGTGTACGGTCGGCGCCGAATGCTGCCGATAAGCTGAAGGAGCAGGGCGGGCAGGGTGGGCAGGTAGGGCAGGCCGGGCAGGCAGGACGGCAGGAGGCCGCCGGGGACGAAAGCGACGCACGGGCGCAGGACGCCGCCACCGCGCCGGACATGCCGGACATACCGGACAAGGCTGATGGAAGCGGCGGGGCAGCCGTCCCCGATACGGTGGCCGACGCCGCCGGTGATGACGCCGCCGGAAAGGATGATGACGGAGAGGTCGCGGGCAAGGCCACGGTGGGCGCACCCGATGCGCCCCTTGTGGCCCAGGCCGAGCAGCCCCCGGCCCGACAGGGCCAGCCATCACAACCAGTCCGGCAGGGCCAGCCGACCCGGCCCGGCCAAGCGACGCAATCCGGCCAGGCCGCGCAATCCGGCCAGACGGCCGAGCCCGGGCGGGCCGCCCCGGCCCGCGCGCGTCCCAACGGCATCCGGCTGTTCAACACCATCGAGTTCAGGGGGCCGCTGAAAAACCTGCCCAAGTGGGACCGGGTGCTGAACGTGGACCGCAAGACGCCGGGCCTGATTCCGGAACGGGCCCTGGGCGGGCGCAACGCCCTGTGGGGCGAACTGCGGTCCGAATGGCGCGGCCTGTCCACCATGGACAAGTTGCGCAACGTGAATTCCCTGTTCAACCAGTGGCCCTACCGGCTGGACAGCGAAGTGTGGGGAGTGGTGGACTACTGGGCCGCGCCCATCGAATTCCTGCGCAAGTCGGGCGACTGCGAGGACTACGCCATCACCAAGTATTTCGCCCTGAAGCAGCTTGGCGTGCCCGTTTCGGACATGCGCATCGTCATCCTGCTGGACTCCATCCGCAGGCTGGCCCACGCCATACTGGTGGTATACACCGGGGGCGACGCCTACGTGCTGGACAATCTTTCCAATGTCGTGCTGTCGCACCAGCGTTACGGGCACTACGTGCCGCAGTACTCCATAAACGAAGAATACCGGTGGGCGCACATCCCTATCAAGAGCGGCCCCGGCACCCGAAGAATGCAATAGCTCGCGGAGGACCCATGGCAGAGAACAGCGCATCGACAGGTACGCCGGACCGCGACAGACCCGCCGGACGCTCGCGGCTTCTGTGGTTCGGCATCGTGGTGCTTGCGGTCACCGTGGCGGCGGCCACGGTGGGGGCCTACTGGAACATCTCCGACGCACGGCGCAAGCTGGAGACGGACATCGCCCAGCGGCAGGCGGTGCTCACGCTGGCCCGCGTGGAATCCGTGCACCTGTGGCTGGCTTCCATGACCGAGCAGGGGGCGCGGCTGATCAACGCCGACCTGTTCCGGCTGTTCGCCTCGGAGGTGAACCAGCTGGAAGGCGACGTGGGCCTGCTGCTGAATAAGCCGGGTCAGGACGGGAACAAGGCGGGCAAGCCGGGCGCCGTTCAGGGCGACGACGACATCTCGCAACTGGCCGCGCAACTGCCGCTGATGCGCAACCTGCTGCGCGAGTTCGTCACCTATTCCGACTTCGTGTCCGGGCGCATCGTGAACACCCGCGCCCAGACCTACATCTCCACGGACGCCACCCCCGTGCCGCTGGGCGAGGACCAGCAGGCCGCCATCCGCACGGTGCTGGAAACGGGGCAGATGCGCTTCTCGCACGCCCGTTCCACCCAGACCGGGCTGGTGCTGGACCTGTTCATGCCCATCCTGCCGCCCCAGTTCGAGGCGGCCACCGGCGCGCGGCCCGTGGCGGTGCTGATGCTGTCCAAGATCATCTCCGGCAAGGTGGGCGAGTTCCTGGCCGCCTCGCCGCTGGTGGAGAAGGGGCAGGTGTCGCGCCTTGTGCAGCGCACCCCGCGCGGCTTCGAGGAAATCGCCCCCTCGGCCCAGGAAGGGTTGAAGAACGTGCCCCCGCCCGTCTTCGCCGAAACCGGCGACCTGCCCTTCATGCAGCGCGTCTCGGTGGATGGCGGCACGCAGGTGTACTCCACCGGGCGCAAGGTGGCGGACATCGAATGGTGGACCGTGGAGGAGATTCCCGCCGACCTCGCGCTGGCCCGCCTGGCCGAGCGCGAGCGCACCGTGGTGGGGCTGGCCGTGCTGTGCACCCTGCTGCTGGTGGTCATGCTGGCCTCGCTGTGGTGGTGGCTGGTGGGGCGGGAGCAGCGCGAGATCGCGCGGGACTTCAAGGCCCTGTTCGAGGTCATCGACGACCAGAAGCAGCTTCTGGACGGCATCAACTCGGCCATGACCCACCCGGTCTCGCTCACCGACGACCAGGGCGTGTTCCAGTACGTGAACCGGGCCTTCGCCCGCGCCGCGGGCCGCAGTCCCGAAGAACTGCTGGGCATGGACATGCAGGCGGTGTTCGGCTTCGACACCGCCCGGCGGCTCACCGCGCCCGACGCCCAGGTGCTCATGGGCGGCGACCCGGCGACGCTGACCGAAGTGGTGTACCTGAGGTCGCAGAAGCGCCACTTCCAGATCGTCAAGGCCCCGCTGTTCGGACCGGACGGCAGGCAGGTGCGCGGCGTGGTTTCGGTGTTCCACGACATCACCGACCTGGTGGAGGCGCAGGAACGCAACCGCCGGGTGGTGCAGCAGACCATCGACGCGCTGGTGCGCGCCATCGAACAGATCGACCCGTACCTGGCCGGGCATTCGCGGCTGATGGGCCTTGCGGCCAGCCTGACGGCGCGGGCCATGGGCCTTGGCGAGCGCGACGTGGCCACGGTGGAGGCGGCGGCCAACCTTTCGCAGGTGGGCAAGATGTTCGTGCCGCGCGACATCCTGAACAAGCCCGGCAAGCTCACGGCCGAGGAAAAGCAGGAGATGGAGCGCCATGTGGAATACTCCCGCGACGTGCTGGCCTCCATCGAGTTCGACCTGCCGGTGCTGCCCGCCATCATCCAGATGAACGAGCGGCAGGACGGCAAGGGTTACCCGGAGTGCCTCCTTGGCGACGGGATATGCCTCCACGCGCGCATCCTGGCCGTGGCCAACGCCTTCTGCGCCATGCTGCGGCCGCGCTCGTACCGCCCGGCCCTGCCGCTGGACAAGGTGCTGGACGCCCTGGAAAGCCAGACCGACAGCTACGACGTGAACGTGGTGCACGCCCTGCGCGACGTGCTGGACACCCCGGCGGGCGAACGGCTGCTGGGCCAGATCGGCGGGGCGGCTACCGGCGGGGCCGACGACGAGGCCTAGCCGGACAATCGCCGTCCGCGCAACGGATGGGAACGGTTAATAAAAAGGGGGGCGCCATGCGGCGCCCCCCTTCGTATCGTTGGCAGGTCGGGTGCGCGTCAGGCGCGCATCTCGGCGGTGAGGCGGCGCAGGTCGCCGGCCAGCCCGGCCAGTTCGTTCACGGCCGTGGCCGAGCGGGACATGATTTGCGCCGTGTCCTGGGCGATGATGTTCACTTCCTCGGTGGACCGGCTGATCTGCTCGCTGGCGGCGGACTGCTCTTCCGAGGCGGTGGCGATGGAGCGCACCTGGTCGGCGGTCTGGTCCACCATGGTCACGATCTCCTTCAGCGCGCCGCCGGAGCGTTCGGTAAGCTCGGTGGAGCGCATCACCGCGTCCACGGCCGCCGCCGTGGCCTGCACGTTGTCGCGCGCGCCGGACTGGATGGAGGCGATGGCCTGGCCCACCTCGCGGGTGGCGTTCATGGTCTTTTCGGCCAGCTTGCGCACCTCGTCGGCCACCACGGCGAACCCGCGCCCGGCGTCGCCGGCGCGCGCCGCCTCGATGGCGGCGTTCAGGGCCAGCAGGTTGGTCTGGTCGGCGATGTCCTCGATGACCTGCATCACCCGGCCGATGTCCTCCGCCTGGCGGCCCAGCCCTTCCATGTTGGCGCGCAGGTCCACGGCCAGGTCGCGCACGCCGGTGATGGCCTGCACCACGCCGGCCACCAGTTGTTCGCCCTCGTCGGCCTTGGCCCGCGCGCCCTCGGCGTTGCCCGCCGCCTGCGAGGCGTTGTGGGCCACCTCCAGCATGCTGGCGTTCATCTGCTCCATGGCCGTTGCCGTCTCCGCCGTGCGGGCGCGCTGCCGGTCGGTGCCGCCGTTGGCCTCGTCCACCTGGCGGGCCAGTTCTTCGGCCGCCGTGGCCAGTTGCCGCGCGATGTCGTCGGCCTGTTCGGCCACGCGGGTGATGGCGGCGTGCTGGGCCTCGACGCGGGCCTGCTGGGTGCGCAGTCCGGTGACGTCGGCGTAGATGGTGAAGGCCCCGATGAGGGCGCCGTCCAGGTCGTACAGCGGGGCCACGTCCACCTGGGCATGCACCGGCTTGCCCGTCTCGGTGGTCAGGTCCACGCTCAGGTTGCATTCGGCGCCGCCGCTTTGCAGACACCGGCGGGTGGCCATGTCGTCCATGGCGCGGCCGTACACGAAGCGGTCCAGCGGCTTGCCCACCCAGTCCTGCGGGGTGCCGGGGCGCTCCAGCATGTCCACCAGCGCCGCGTTGGTGAACACCACCTTCTCGTCGGGAGAACTGATGGCGAAGGGCACGGTCATGCCGTTCAGCACGCCCTGGGTGAAGCCGAGCTTGTTCTTCATCTCGGCCACCATGGCGTTGACGGCGCCGATGGTGTCGCCCACCGCGTCGCGCGCCTCGTAGCGCATGGCGGCGGAAAAGTCGCCGGAGGCCACGGTGCGGGCGTAGGCGGCCAGTTGCCCCATGGGCTTCATCAGTTCGCGCACCAGCAGCCACACGAACAGCACCGCCAGCGCCAGCGCGGCCGCGCCGCCGCCCGCGGTCCAGCGCAGCATGTCGGTATCCGCGCCCTGGAGCATCTCGTCGCGGGTCATGGCCACGGCCAGGTACAGGTCCCACGGCTCGAAATAGCGCACGTAGCCCACCTTGAGCCCGTCGTACTCCCATTCCAGGAAGCCGTTGCGGGTTTCCAGCATCTGCCTGCCGTAGCTGTCCTGCAGGATGTTGGTGCCGGTGCGGGTGGGGTGCAGCAGGCGGGCGCCGTCGGGCGTGAAGATGAAGGTGTAGCCGCGGCCGCCCACCTTGGCCTGCCCGAACATGGTGCGGAAGGCCTCGCCGAGCAGGGGTTCGCCCACGAACAGCGCGCCGATGACCGTGCCGTAGGCGTCCTTCACCGGGCGGTAGTGGGTGCGGAATGCCTTGCCCATGACCATGGCCCGGCCGGTGTAGTCCTTGCCTGCCGCCATGGCCTGGTACACCGGGCTGGATTCGGGGATGTAGGTGTCGATGGCGCGCTTGCCCTGCGCGTCGGTGATGGTGGTGGCCACGCGCAGCAGCTTGCCGGGCAGCAGCACGAACAGGGTGGCGTCGGAACCCACGGTGCGCTTGTGGCGTTCCACCAGGGCGTTGGGCGAAAAGGGCAGGGGCGTGCCGTCGCCGGTCAGTTCGAAATTCGGCACGGCGACGCGGGATTTTGCGCCGCTGGATTGGTCGGTGACCTCGTGCTCGGTTCTGCCGGTGGCGTTGAGGTGCAGTTCGCCTTGGCCCAGCAGCGAACCGGACAACGCCTCCAGGCTGTTGTGCAGGGCTTCGCCGCCGATGCTGTCCTGCATGGCGGCCACGTCGCACATGGCGTCCATGAATCCGGCAAGGTTGTCGTGCCCCATCCGGTCCAGCGTGCCCTGGGTGCGCCAGGCCACGATGCCGGACAGGAACACGATGGTGCACAACACCACCATGATGACCCCGGAATACATCTTGGTGGTGATCCTGAGTGTATCCAGCCGCATTGTCGTCGCCTCCCGTCGGCATTTTCCATGGTACGTAAGTCCCCACTTCCCTGGCCGGGTGGTTGCACTATTTTTCACAAGAGGTCAATCGATTTCTCCATATATGGCCGTGTTAGTCGCTGCGTCACATCGCGGAACGGAAAGCCGCGCCGTGCGGATGCCGCCGCGCGGCACTGGAGTCGCACCCGTGGCGGCGCAATGGAAAAGGCCCGGCATGGTGGCCGGGCCTTCGGGAATTGTGACGGGTGGGGGAGGGCCGCCGGTCAGTCCGTGCGTTCCCCGTCCGGCCTGGGCGTTGCGGTCCCGGCCAGGGCGGCCATGCGTTTCACCTGGCGGCACACGCCCATGACCAGGTCGAATTCGTGGCGGCGCAGCCGGGTGCGGCCAAGGAAGCGGCGCACCGGCATCATGAAGTAGTCCGGGTTGTCGGCGCGCAGGTAGTCGATGGCCAGCAGGGTGTCGCGCAGGGTGTCGTGCAGCAGTTCCAACTCCGCATGGTTGGCCAGACGCGAATCCGGGGCGGGGCCGGGCCGGAACGGGTGCGCCGACGCGCCCTTCAGGCATTCGTACAGCACCACCAGCACCGCCTGGGCCAGGTTCAGCGACGAGGCATCGGGCGCGGTGGGGATGGTCAGCAGCCGATGGCAGTGCTCTATCTCGTCGTTGGTCAGTCCCCGGTCCTCCGGGCCGAACACCACGGCCACCCGGTCGCCCCCGGCCAGCACCGGGCAGGCTTCCGCCGCCGCGCGCTCCGGCGAGAGCAGTTCGCGCCGCCACCCGCCCGTGCGCGCCGTGGTGCCGAACACCAGCGCGCAGTCCGCCACCGCCTCGGCCAGCGTGGCCGCCACCCGCACCCCGGACAGGATGTCCTGCCCCTTGGGTGTGGCCAGCGGCACCGCCTTGGCCGGGTCGCCGTCCGCCTCGCTCCAGCGCTCCGGGTCCACCAGCACGATGTCGCGCGCGCCCATGTTGGCGCACGCCCGGGCCACCATGCCCACGTTTTCCGGGAACCGGGTCTTTACCAGGACGACAGACAGGTTGTGCAGCATTGTCGTATGGGGAAGAAGGTTGGAAGAAGAGGGGAAAGACAGGAATATCGGGGGAAGGGAGGAAAAATTTCGCTCTGCGGTCGCCATCCGTAAGACTCGCGCTCTGCGCTCGCCTAACGGCTGCCGCAAATTTTTCCTCCCTTCCCCCGAACCCCCATCCCTCCTTTCAAACTTTTTATTTGGTCCGTTGAACAGAGGGGTGGGAAGCCTACGCGGGCCAGACCTGCCTCGCGCCCATCACCGCCACCACGGCGCCGGCGGCGAACTTGAGCGACAGGCCCAGGAACTTGCCCACCAAGGCGCCCCAGGCGGCCTGGCGGGCCGCGTCGCGCGGGCGGCCATGGCTCAGTTCCGCAAGGTAGCAGCCGAACCACGCCCCGGCCAGAGCGCCGGGCAGCGCGCCCAGGCCGAACAGGAAGGGCGCGCCCAGAATGGCCCCGGCAATGGCCCCCACGATGCCGCCGAGGTTGCCCCGCCCGGTGGAGCCGTGGCGCTTGCCACCCAGCATCTGCACGCCGAATTCCAGCACCTCGCCCACGGCGGCGGCCCCGATGATCGTTGCGAAGAACCACGTGTCCATGCCCGGCGCGGCGGGGGCCAGCAGCTTCCACAGCGCCAGCACGCCCACGGCCAGCCAGTTGCCCGGCAGGCCGAACACGTTGAGCCCGATCATGCCGAACAGCACGATGATGCACAGGGTGGCGAGGATGTAGTCCATGGGGCTCCGTGAGGATATGGGGACGAGGGGTTGGCGATGTTGCCCCAGCTTAACCGCGCACGCCCCAATTGAAAAGTTTTGAGGGCGGGAAGGGGGTGTGGGGGAAGGGAGGGAACTTTTCGCTCTGCGGTCGCCATCCGTAATGTTCGCGCGTTGCGTACGATGGCCGTACGGCTCGCAAGCTCGCCAACGGCCACGCTTCGCGCCCTTTGGGTCGATCTGCGCGCTCACAAACGGCTGCCGCAAAAGTTCCCTCCCTTCCCCCACGTTCATGTTTTCGATGTCTTTCCGCCTTACAACGCGGGGCGTTCGCGCAGGTCCTGCACGCGCTGGGCCTTGCCTTCGCTTTTGGGCAGGCTGTTGTGCTGGACCAGGTCCACCTTGGGGGTGACCAGGATTTCGTCGTGGATACGACGGGTGATGCGTTCGCGCAGGCCGTGCAGCTTGCGCATGTCTTCCTCGAAGTATTCGTCGCGGATTTCCACCTTCACGCGCAGCACGTCGCGGAAGTCGTCGCGTTCCAGCACGATGAGGTAGTTCTGGCCCACTTCGGGGAAGCCCATGAGCACCTGTTCCACCTGCATGGGGTAGATGTTCACGCCCTTGACGATGAGCATGTCGTCGGCGCGGCCCAGGATGCGGTCCAGGCGGCGGTGCACGCGGCCGCAGGCGCATTCGCCGGGCAGGAACCGGGTCAGGTCGCGGGTGCGGTAGCGCAGGACGGGCATGCCCTGGCGGCACAGGGTGGTCATGACCAGTTCGCCCACCTCGCCGTCGGGCACAGGCTCGCCGGTGGCGGGGTCGATGATTTCGGCGATGTAGGCGTCTTCCCAGACGTGCAGGCCGTTCTGGTGCACGCACTCGAAGGCCACGCCGGGGCCGTTCATCTCGGACAGGCCGTAGGAGTTGTAGGCTTTCAGGCCCAGCATGTCCTCGATGCGGCGGCGGGCTTCCTCGGTGTGCGGCTCCGCGCCGATGAGCGCGATGCGCAGGGGCAGGGCGGCGGGGTCGTCGCCCTCGTCGCGCAGGGCGGCGCCCAGGTACAGCGCGTACGAGGGGATGATGTGCGCCACGGTGGTCTTGAAGTCGCGCACCAGCTTGACCTGGCGGCGGGTGTTGCCCGCCCCGGCGGGGATGGTCAGGCAGCCCAGGCGTTCGGCGCCGTAGTGGATGCCGAGGCCGCCGGTGAACAGGCCGTACCCGGCCATGTTCTGGAACACGTCCTCGCGGCGGATGCCCACCATGTACATGCAGCGGGCCATGAGGTCGGCCCAGGAATTGAGGTCGGACTGGGTGTGGTAGACCACGGTGGGGGTGCCGGTGGTGCCGCTGGATGCGTGCATGCGCACCAGTTCGGACTTGGGCACGCAGAGCAGCCCGTCGGGGTACTGCGAGCGCAGGTCGTCCTTGCTGGTGAGCGGGATGCGCCGCACGTCGTCCAGCGAGCGGATGGAGCCCGGGGTGACGCCCGCCTCCTTCAGCCGTTTGCCGTAGAAGGGCGACTTCATGGCCTGCTCCACGGTGTTGCGCAGGCGGACGATCTGGGCGGCGGTGATGGCCTCGCGGCTCCAGGTTTCGGCGATGTCGAAGAACTCCATGGCACCCCTCTTTTATGGTTGCCCGCGTGGCGGGCCGTGTTGACCGGAAAATGCGCGTGACTGCCGGATGTTGCGAACACGGATGGGCGTGCGCCCGCGCGGGTCCGTGTGGGCCGGGCAGGCCGTACAGGCCGGGCGGGGCCGTGGCGGCGGGCTATGTGCCGTCGCGCAGGGCCAGCCCGTGCAGCAGCCCGTGGCAGCCCGCCAGCATCATGTCGCCGTGCGGGGCGATGAACTGGCCGTGCCCGCGCAGCATTTCGCGGCGCGGCCCCAGCACGAAGGCGGGGCGGAAGCCCTCGGTCTCCGGCGGGATGTCCGGGGCAAAGGCGCTGCCGTGGCCCCCGGCGGCCCGCACCTGCTCGTCGGGCAGCCAGCACAGGCGGAATTCGTTCAGGTCGCGCAGCAGGGTTTCGGTGGTCAGCATGCCGGTATGGTGCTCGTACACGCCCCACACCCGCTGGCGAAAGACCAGAAAGGCGATGGTGTGGCTGTTGCCCGCGTTGACCACCAGCACCCCCTCGCGGGCGCTGCGGGCCTGCACCTCGGGCAGGGCCAGCGCGCCCAGCACGGCGGCCGCGCCGGTATCGGCCACGGGGCCGCCGCCGATGGCCCGCTGCAAGGTGGCCAGCCGGGTGAACTGGGCGGGCGGCGCATCGTAGATCAGGCTGGCGGGGTTGGCGCCTGATTGGCCGTCACCTGATTGGCCGTCCGTGGAAGTATTGAGGAAGCCGCGCCACAGCTCGAAGCGCCCCACGGTGTTGGACCCCTGCGGATGGTGTCCGTGGTCCTGCGCGGCGGCCACCACCAGATGCGGCTGCGGCAGGCCGCAGGTGTCCAGCAGGGCGCGCCAGAAGCCGGGCTCGTAGTCGGCCAGACGCACCGGGACGAATCCGGCGGGGCAGGAGTCGGCGATGTCCACGCCCAGGGCGCGCACCCGTTCCGGGTTGTCGTGCAGGGCCAGGGCGGCGTCGGGGTGGGCGGCCATGCGCAGCCCGGCGGCCACGTGGGCCTTCACCGCGCCGAAGAAGCCGCCGCCCATGTTCTCGCCGTGCAGCCAGACGTGGCGGCCTTCGGCGGTGAGTTCGGCGATGCGCCGGGCCACCCGGCGCGCGGGCGTGGGCAGCACGAAGCGCGGCCAGTTTTCCGGGTTCAGGCCGGGCATGGTCAGCAGCACGTCCTGGGTGCCGCTGCCGATGTCCAGACACAGGATGCTGCCGGGGCCGGGTTGGGGGGCGGGGGCCGGGGAAGCGGTCGGGGCCTGCGGGGCGGAGCGGAGATCGGGTATGTTCATGCGTCGGTATGGTTCGCGTAGGGGTTCGGTGTGGCTGCCGCGCACCGGGGGCCGCGACGGGCCGCAGGAAAGCGCGGGGCGCCGTGCCAAGGCACGGGCGGTCCATGGGGCGGTCCATGGGACGATCCATGGGACAATCCGCGGGACAATCCACGGGGCGCAGCCACGGGGAGCGGCCACCGGAAGGGAACCGGTGCGGCGGCGGTGAAGGCAGGGCACGACAGTACATGCAAACCCGCAACCACCGCAAGCCGCCGAGGGTGCGGACGGCGCACGCGGTTGTCACCGGGGCGCGGAAAAACAGCAGAAAACGCTTGCCAAGCCGGGTTGTCCAAGGCTATACGGTCGTTCCCGCGCCGAGGTGGTGGAATTGGTAGACACGCTATCTTGAGGGGGTAGTGGGAGAAATCCTGTAAGGGTTCGAGTCCCTTCCTCGGCACCATGTTTCGAAGACGCCGCAGTGGAAACGCTGCGGCGTCTTCGTTTGCGCCCGGAATACGGCACGGGAAAATATGGACAAGCACCTTGCGTTGGTTTTGAAATTATTTCATTATCTAAGCATGTTGTTTGATTTTCCTGAGGTATTTAACAGTAATAATTACTATTGCTAAATCTGCATTTTCCGATATAGTCGCTGCACGGATTGGGGTCGTCAAACGATCCAGGGAGTTATCGAACCCGGCGAACCCGCGGCACAGGCCTGAAAGATGGCGACGCTCGTGAGGTTTCGCACAGACTGCGGGCGCGCGGATGCCCGCGCAAGGAGGCGATGATGCGAAAGGGAGCAGCATGGATGATGGCGGGCTGGGCCGTGGCGGCGGTCATCGGGCTTGGCGCGGTCACTCTCGGCGTACCCGGCCTGATCGGGGTGACGGGGGTGACGGGGGTGACGGAGGCGCGCGCGGCAGCCGCCGAAAAGGGACCGGAGGACAAGCAGCCGGTGAAGGGCGTGCCGCAGATGGCCAAGTTCAGGCAGGTGTCGGAAGTGGTGCGCGACAAGTGCATGGCCTGCCACAGCCGCGACTACGACCTGCCCTTCTACGCCAAGGTGCCCGGCATCAAGCAGATGATCGAGAAGGACTTCCGCGACGGCCTGCGCGCCATGGACCTGAACGTGGAACTGGTTGACGCCGCCAAGGACGCGCCGGTGGGCGAGGCCACCATCGCCAAGATGGAATGGGTGGTGCTGAACGAAACCATGCCCCCGGCCAAGTTCACGGCGGTGCACTGGGGCAGCCGCCTGAACGCCGAAGACCGCAAGGCCATCATGGAATGGACGGCGTCCACGCGCGCGGCCCATTACGCCACCGGCGCCGCCTCCAGCCGCGCCAACGAGCCGTTGCAGCCCCTGCCCGAATCGTTGCCCACCGACGCCCGCAAGGTGGCCCTGGGCGAGCGGTTGTTCAACGACAAGCGCCTGTCGGCGGACAACACCCTGGCCTGTTCCGGCTGCCACGCCGAGGACAAGGCGGGCACCGACAACCGCCGCTTCGCCGAGGGCATCCGCAAGCAGTTCGGCGACATCAACGCCCCCACCACCTTCAACGCCGTGTTCAACAGCCGCCAGTTCTGGGACGGCCGCGCGGCCAACCTGCAGGAACAGGCGGGCGGCCCGCCGCTGAACCCCATCGAGATGGGCTCCAAGGACTGGAACGAGATCATCGCCAAACTGGCGGCCGACCCGGACCTGACGGCGGCCTACGCCGCGCTGTACCCCGGCGGCTGGACCGCCGCGGGCATCACCGACGCCATCGCCGAATACGAAAAGACGCTGATCACCCCCAACAGCCGTTTCGACAAGTGGCTGAAGGGCGACGACAAGGCCCTGACCCAGGCGGAACTGGACGGCTACCAGCGCTTCAAGGCGTACCGCTGCTCCAGTTGCCACGTGGGCAGGGCCGTGGGCGGCCAGTCGTTCGAGTACATGGACCTCAAGGCCGACTACTTCAAGGACCGGGGCAATCCGCTGAACTCCGACGTGGGGCTCAAGGGCTTCACCAAGAAGCCCGAAGACCAGCACCGCTTCAAGGTGCCCACCCTGCGCAACGTGGAGCTGACCGCGCCCTACCTGCATGACGGCACCGTGACCACCCTGGACGACGCCGTGCGCATCATGGGCACCTACCTGTCCGGCATGCCCATTCCCGAGGGCGACCGCGCGCTCATCGTGTCCTTCCTGCGCACGCTGACCGGCGAATACAAGGGCAAGCCGCTGACCGGCGTGGCCGTGGCCAGGTAGCGGAGGGCGGCGCGCCGACGCGCGGGCCGCCTGCGACCGAAGACCACGGGACGGAACAACACGCACAAGGGCGGAACGGGCAATTCCCGTTCCGCCCTTCCTTCTTTCCTTGTCGCGGCTCGCGGGGCTACGCCTCCTCGCATTCTCCGTCGTCGGGATAACGTTCCAGAAAACGCCGCTCGGCCTCGGAGTCGCCGATCAGGATCAGTTCGTCGCAGGCGTGCAGCAGCAGGGTGGGCTCCGGGTTGACGGAAAGGCCGTCCGGCCCGCGCAGGGCCACCACGCTGCATCCCGTCCCATCGCGGATGCCGCTGTCCTGCAGGGTGCGCCCGGCAAGGCCCACGCCCACCGGGGCGCGGAAGATGTTCAGCCCTTCGCTGAGCATCAGCACCTTGCCGGGGCTCAGCAGGTTGATCACCGTGTTGGACACCAGCGAGGCGTACGACATGACCAGGTCCGCCCCGGCCTTGTGCAGGATGCCGATGTTGCGGTCCAGCGTGGCGCGGCTGATGATCTGGATGTCCGGCCGCAGCCTGCGGCAGTAGATGGTCAGGTAGATGTTCAGGTCGTCGTCGTGGGTGGTGACCAGCACGGCCGGGGCCTCGCGGATGCCCGCGCGCTCCAGCACGTCGAGGTCGGCGGCGCTGCCGGTGACGGTGTGCTCCTGGTCGTGCACCAGGCGGGGGTTCTTTTCCACGACGCGATAGTCGATGCCGGAGCGGGCGAACTGCCGCGCCGCCGCCAGCCCCACGCGCCCGCCGCCCAGGATGAGCACCGGCGCGGTGGATTTCGCGGTGGCGTCCGGCCTGCCGGTTTCGTCCTGTTCCCCCTGTCCGCCTTGTCCGGCCTGTTCGCCCTGTCCGCCCGTCGCGCCGGAGGCGGTTACGTCGTCCTGCCGTCCCCCGATGTACCTGTCGAAGGCGTCCATCTGTTCCCGTGTGCCCGCCAGCACCAGCACGGTGCTGGCTTCCAGCGGCGCGTCGGGGCGCGGCAACTGGAAGCGGCCGCGTTCCCACACCCCCACCACGTTGACCCCGGTGACCTTGCGCAGGTCGCTGTCGCGCAGGGAATGGCCCACCAGTCCGGTGCGCATCACCGGGGCCTCGGCCACGGTCAGGTCGTCGAACCGGCCCACCACGCCGGTGCGCATGTGCCCGGCCAGGGTGCGCCGGGCAAGGCCCTGTCCCAGCATGCTGGAAAACTTGAACACGTGGGTGCTGCCCGCCAGGGACAGGATGTCCACGGCCTCGTCCTGGTCGGCCCCGCAGACCACGGGGATGTCGGGGCTGGCCTCGCGCGCGGTGAAGGCCACGTTGGTGTTGCGCACGTCGCCGTCCAGGGCCACCACCATGGCCGCCTGCCCCACGCGCAGCCGCCGGTAGGTTTCCGGGTCGTCGTAGTCGCCCACGGCCACGGTATGGCCCTGGTCCTGGAGGTCCAGGGCGGCCTGGGCCTCGGTGCACAGCAGCACGTAGGGGTGCGAATACTGGGCAAGATCCTGGCCCAGCGCCTGGGCGGTGGCGTCGCCGCCCACGATGATCACGTGGCCGTCGGTCTCGGCGGGCAGTTCGCGCGGGGCGCGCAGGCGGGTCTGCGCCTCCAGCCACGGCGCGTAGAAGAACTGGATGAACGTGAACGGCAGCATCACCAGCAGGAAGATGATGCCCGACAGCAGCACCACGAGGGTGAACAGCTTGCCCGTGTCGCTGAGAAAGGTGATGTCGCCGAACCCCAGCGTGGACATGACCGTGAGCGTCCAGTAGAAGCCCGTGGCCCACGAGTACTCGCGTCCCTCGTGGTTCATGATGACGTGGAACAGCACGCTGTACAGGGTGATGACCACCACCAGCAGCAGCACGAACCGGAACAGGAACCGCATGTTGCGCTGGGCCGAGCGGCTCTGCATGAAGAAGGCGATCTGCGAGGGCAGGAACTTCATCGGGCATCCCCTGCGGTGTTGGAAACGGAGTGCGGCGGTGCGCCCATGCTACCAGCGCAGGCGGCGGGACGCCAGCCACGGGAACGGAAAAGGCCGGAAACGGGTGCGTTTCCGGCCTTCGGTTTTGGGGTCGGGAGGCGTGGCTACTCCGGAAATGCCCAGAACAGGGTCATCACGGCGCAGACCGTTGTGATGAGCACCGAGATGACGAACGCGGGCCGGATGGCCTGCGACGCCTCGCGGATACGGTCGATGCTGGCCGCCGCGTTCTGCAGCTTGGCGGGCGAGATGACGCTGGCCAGCCCGCCGCCGATGCCGCTGGCCGCCGCGATGACCAGGCCCGACGCGCCGATCTTCTCGGCCGTGGACAGGTGCAGCTTGGTCAGCATGGCGATGGACGACGACTCCGATCCGCTGATGAACCCGCCCAGCAGGCCCAGGTACGGGGCCACGAAGGGGTACATCTTGCCGAACAGCGCGGCCGATGCGTCGGCCATGACGTAGACCATGTTGTGCAGCGGCTGGGCCAGGGACCAGTCCGCGCCCTTGCCGGAATGGTTCATGACGTAGGCGATGGCGAAGAAGACCGAGGCCGACATGAACGGCCGCCCGGCGCGCTTGCCCGCCTTGACCAGCGAGGTGGCCACCTGCTGGCGGGTGGCCTTCAGGAAGGGCAGGGCGGCCGCCGTGCACACCAGCACCCAGAAGTAGGCCTGCCAGAAGATGCGCAGCCGTTCCGGAGACTTGGGGATGATCTCCAGCGGCATGGACCACTGCTTGAAGGTCAGGTCGAAGAACGGCAGGAACGGCGCGTTGAGCACCAGCGAGACCACGGTCAGGATGATCCACGGCGAGCAGGCGGCGGCCAGCGAGTGCCGGCGCTCCGCCGCCAGGTCGTTCTCGTTCAGCAGGGTGCGGTCGCGCAGGGGGCGGCCGGTCAGGCGGATGTACAGCATCAGCGCCACGATGACCGCGAGCCCGGCGGCGATGCCGGTGATGGTCACAAGGCCCAGCCTGGCCATGAAGATGGCCACCACCCCGGCGGTGATGCCCGCGATGAGCGCGGGCATGATGCCCTGGCGCACCATTTTCATGCCACCGGTAAGGTGCAGCATGCCCAGCGCGATGCAGGTGGAAATGGCGGGCATGAACCGGGCGAAGTAGCCGCCCACCTCGGTTACCGGCAGGCCCACGAAGTTGGCGTAGACCACGGCGGGGATGCCCAGCAGGGCGTAGGTGCACAGCGCGTCGTAGCCCAGCGCGGGCAGGATGATGGCCGCGAAGGTGGAATAGCCCAGCGCTAGCATGATGGGCGGCAGGATGGACACCGTCACCGCGCCCAGCGAGGTGAGCAGGATGCCGAAGCCCACGTTGATCAGCATGATCTGCACCGCCTGCTGGCCGGGGGCCACGCTTTTCATCAGCGCCACCACGCGGGCCACGGCCCCGGTTTCCTGCATGACGGTGATCTGCAGGATGCTGGCGGACATGACCAGGGCGATGGGCAGCGAGGCCACCAGCCCCGCCACGGTGGACAGCAGGATGACCGAGGGCGCGGTGTCGAAGAACAGCCAGGCGATGGCGGCGGCCACCGCCCAGCCGATGTACCCGGCGGTGTCGGCCGCCACCCGGTACACGAGCAGCAGCACGAAGATGGCGATGACGGGCATGAAGGCGAGCAGAACGGACAGGGCATACATGGGGTGCTGGACCTCCTCGTGAAATGTTCTCACCGGTCCCGGCGGCGGGGAGCCGCGACCGGGACGCGCCCGGAGCGGCATGCCGTTGCGGGCCGGGGTGGCCGTATCCTCGTGATCATGTCCCTTTCCTCCGTCTGTGGTCATGGCCGCCGCGCGGCATGAAAAAAGCCGGGTGCACCAGCGGTGCGCCCGGCCATGCATGCCATGCGAGACGCCCGCCTACGCTGTCCGGCAAAAGTAATAGAAGTAAAAAAACGCCCCGTTGGAATGGGGCGCTAGGAATACTTCAGGAGTGGCGGCCAAGGGCTGGCGGGACGGAACGGCCACGGTGCGTTTGGCGCACGGGGCGGAAAGGGCCACGGAAGCCGAAACCGGTCCCCTGCCCGCGTCGGCGGGGTCCTGCGCCGGACGAAGGGGGGCGTGGAGCGCGGCGGCCATGGTGGGCCGCGTTGCGGGGCGGTGTTCGGTGCTGGCGGTCATGCGGTACCTGCGTACGTCGTGGGGGCCAGGATCATGGCGTAGCCATGCCTTCCGTGCCGCCGTCCGCTCCGTGGGCATGTGTTCGCGCCTTCCGGGGCGCGGCGCTCGGGGCGGTTGCGGCGGTGCCCGAGAGGGGCGCTGTAGACTGAGAAAGCGCCACCCTGCGGGATGGAGGCGAGAATAGGCGGGGCCGCGTGAGAAGGCAAGCGGAAAAGCTCCGGAATCACAAAAACGTGATCACCGTGCGGGACGGCACGGAACGAGGCAGAACGGGGCAGAACGGGGCGGGCGGGCGCCGGGTGGGCAGGCGGGCGGAACATGGGGCGCGGCGCCCCGACCGTCGGGACGCCGCGCCTTGGCCGTATCCGGCGTCATGGCCCCGCACGGTGGGGTCACGAGGTGCCGGACGGCAAATCCGCATGGGGCATGGCGCCGGGGGCTGGCGCGCCGGGGCGCGGCGGGACGTCCCGTTCAACACCGGGACCCGCGCCGGGCACCTTGCCGGGGGCGGCGGGACCGGCATGGACGTGGCCCGGCAGGCCCGGCGGTGGGTGCGGCGGGCCGGGAAGGGGGGTGCGGATGCCGGTCTCCCTGATGATGCGCTGGCGCATCTCGATGGCCAGGTCCTGCTGTCTGGCGGTCACCTCGCGCAGGGCGCGGGCGCTGCGGGCGGTCTCGTCGGGGTCGGGGGTGGCGCGGGTCAGCGCGGCTTCCAAGGCCGCCCACGCGGCGTACTGTTCCTGGCGCAGCGCGGCGAAGCGCGCCGCGAATCCGTCGCGGATGCTCCGGATGGCCGAGCGCTGTTCCGCCGTGGGCGGCGTGGGCGGCGGCGGTGCGTCGTACGGGATATCAGGCGGCGGTGCCGGGGGAAGGCCCATGGCGAAGGGGGGCAGGGGCGGCGGTCCGAAGTCGGGCCGGGGACCGGCATGCAGCGGCCCCACGGCACGGGCGGTCACGGCCGCAAGGGCCATGCCCGCCAGCAGCAGGGCCGCGCAGGTCCCGGTACGGACGGTGGCTGGCAGCATTTCCATCTCCTGGATAACCGGCCGCGCCAGGGGGCGTCGGCATGCGCGGATCGCCGCTGCGCCCCGTGACGTGCATGGCCGGTGCATGGGAATGCTATCGTCCGTTTCGGATGTGGCTCAACCCGTGATTTGGTTAAGAAATGTAAAGAGATTAACGCCCCGTGCCGGGCGCGCCGTTCCGGTCCGCCTGCTGCATGTTCATGGAGGTTCCGGGGTGCGGGGCAGGGCGATCCGTCAGCGGGAGGACAGAGAGGGAAGAACGGGCGGAAACCCGCCGGGCGGCATGGGGGGCCGGGCGGCAAGAAGGAGGGAACGGGCGGGGAGGGGGGCAGGCGAGGGCCAACGCGTCAACAGGATCAACGCGGCAGCGGGTCAGGGGGGGCAGGGGGGGGGCAGGGGTCAGCGCGTCAACTGATCAGCGCATCAGCAGGGTGGCCACGGTGATTTCCAGCAGCAGCGCGGCGGTGATGAGCAGGGCGAGGTCTTTCATGGAAGGACTCCTGCGCCGGGCGGCACGGCTGATGCGTCCGCCCGGCTCGGTAGTTGGCTGATGTCGTCGGGGCGCGCGGGGCGTCTCCGGCCGCCGCGCTCCCTGGGGTCACGCGCCGGTGCGGCCCGTGGCGGGAACGGAGGACCGGGTCGCCGCGCCCGAGCCATCGGCGGGGCAGGCGCCGTCAAGACCGGGCCGCGCCGCCAGGGCGAGATCGTGTTCCCTGCGGTCGTCACTGGTGATGAGGCGCCGCAGCGAACCGGCGAAGCGCCGGGCCACCACGCGGCCGGAACCGATGGAGCAGGCAAGGGTCATGGCATGGTCCTCCGTGGGGTTGCGGTGGTGTGGGCGTGCGAGGGGGACCCTACAGGGCGGCCGCCACGCGTCCGGCCCAGGCCGAGATGTCGTCGCGCATGGTGCGCGGGTCGCCGTCGATCTTCAGCGAATCGGCCACGATGTCCGCGCCGAGGTTGGACAGGCGCTCCTCGATGGCGTCCACCGCGCCGCAGAAGTAGGTGTAGCTGCTGTCGCCGCAGCCGAAGCAGGCCGCCCGGCCCTTGCCCGCGCCCGTGGCGTCCAGCGATTCGTACAGGTGGATGAAGTCGTCCTGCAGTTCGATCTCGTCGTCGCCCCAGGTGGAGCAGCCGAACAGCACGAGGTCGCGGCCCTCGCACAGGCCTTCCGCCTCGACCTGGCCCGCGTCGCGGATTTCGACGGCGTGGCCCGCCTCGGCGATGTCGCGGCCGACGGTTTCGGCGACCCAGGCGGTGTTGCCGGTGGTGGAACCGTAGACGATGAGCACGTTGGCCATGGGAATCCTCCGGATGGATGGTGTCGGTGTTCGTGTCGCGGCCGCCCGTCAGGCGGCCCGACTACACTGTTTCCCAAGGCGGTGGCGGCGTGCGGGATGCGCGGCGCGGGCGGGGGAGGTGGCCCTTTCCGCCCGCCCCGGGGTGCAAGGCCGGGACGGGCGGGAAGGGCCGGAGGCTGGAAGGCGTGGGAGTCGTGTGGGCATGCGTAGGAAGTCGTTGTGGTTGTTCGTTGTGGCGACCATAATGAAAATGAAAATCCTTTTCAAGAAAAAAGCGCACGACCCGGCGAAAAAGACCGGCCGGGTCGTGGTGGTGGTGGGCGCGGCGGTCGCGGCGGCCTGGGGCGGGCAACGTCCTTGCGCGGCGGTGCGGCGTGGCGTACAGAGGCAGGGCCGCACTCCCGCGGTCCGTCGCCATACCCGCAGATGCGCCGGCAGCACCGGCACCGGAGCCTTCCCTTGGACATCCTGGGCATTTTTTCGACCTTCGTCTCCTTTCTGCTGCACGTGGACAGGCACCTGTTCGAACTGGTCTCGAACTGGGGCGTCTACACCTACGCCATCCTGTTCCTGATCGTGTTCTGCGAGACCGGGCTGGTGGTCACGCCGTTCCTGCCCGGCGATTCGCTGCTGTTCGCGGCGGGCACCATCGCCGGGGCCGGGCACCTGGAATACTTTCCCCTGGCGTTCACGCTGCTGGCCGCCGCCATCATCGGCGACGCGGTGAACTACCGCATCGGCCGGTACATCGGCCCGCCGGTGTTCGAGAAGAACTACCGCCTGCTCAACCGCCAGCACCTGTACCGCGCGCACGAGTTCTACGAGCGCCACGGCGGCAAGGCCATCGTGCTGGCCCGCTTCGTGCCGGTGGTGCGCACCTTCGCCCCCTTCGTGGCGGGGGTGGCGGCCATGGACGCCCGGCGCTTCCTGCTGTTCAACGCCGGCGGGGCCCTGCTGTGGGTGGGCCTGCTGGTGACGGCGGGCTACTTCCTGGGCAACATCCCGGTGGTGCAGCGCAATTTCAGCGTGGTCATCTACGGCATCATCATTGTGTCCGTGCTGCCCATCGTGGTGGAATACGCCCGCGCAATGCTGCGCCGCGAACGGTAGCCGCGGCGACGAAGCGAAGCGGCAGGCATTTCCCCCCATTGTCGCGTCGCATCCCGCGCCCCGGGGCGGGAGCGGCGCGCGCCGTGTTCCGCGTCGCGCTCCATGGCGTCGATGCGGTTCCGCATCGTTCGTTGCGGGTTTCCCCTTTGACGTCGTGCTGCTTTGGAGTAGTGTGATAGCGTCGGATGTGGCTGCGCGGGTTCCGGGGGGAACCGCGTGCGGCAGGACGCAAGGGGCCGCTGCAATGCAGGATGGATACGACGCTGACGACCGCGTGCGTCCGGAAGGTGGGGAACTGCCGGAATTGCGCGAACAACCTGGCGGGGGTGACGGGCCAACGGGGGATGACGGGCGGCGCGGGGCAGCCGACGGGGCCGGGCCTGCATCGCATCCGGCTTCCGGACCTTCGCCGGAGACGGCCGGGCCGTTGCGCCGCGAAGCCGAACTGTTCCGGGGCCTGTTCCGCAACATGAACGCGGGCGTGGTCGTGCTGCGTCCCGTGCGGGATCGTCCCGGCGTCATTTCCGATGCTGGCCCCGACATTGTCCCCGATGCCGGCCCCGGCATTGGCCCGGAGGCCGTTTCCGGGGCGTCGCCTGACGTGCCCCCCCAAGAGGGCACGGACTTCGTCCTGCTGGACATCAACCCGGCGGGCGAACGGCTGAGCCGCCTGCCGCGCGAAACGTCCATCGGCAAGCCCCTGTCCGCGCTGCTGCCCGCCCCGGTGGCCGCCACCCTGCGCGAAGCCCTGGCCCGCGCGTGGCGCAGCGGCATCGCCGAACACCTTCCCTCCTTCCTCTACAGCGACGAGATACGCGGCTGCTGGCGCCACTATTTCATCAGCCGCGCCGATTCGGGCGACCTGCTGCTGATCTACGAGGACGTCACCGAACGCTATACCGCCCTGGCCAACCTGGCCGCCGGAGAAGAGAAATACCGCGCCCTGGTGGAAAACACCCCGGACATCGTCATGCGCTTCGGCGGCGACCTGCGCCTGACCTACGTCAACCCCGCCGTCATTCCCTACCTGGGGCCGCCGGAAGCGCTCATGGGACGCGAGGTGACGGAACTGGGCCTTGCGCCGCAGGTGGCGGAATTCTGGGCGCGGCAGTTGCGCGGGGTGCTGGAGTCGGGCCGGGCGGTGCAGACCGACTATGTCTTTCACGGCCCCTCCGGCCGGGTGCTGTTCGACTGGCGGCTGGTGCCGGAGCGCGGCGCCGACGGCGGCGTGTCCTCGGTGCTCAGCCTGCTGCGCGACGTGACCCGCCATCGGTCCACCGAGCATGATTTCCGCACCCTGTTCCGCAAGCTGATAACCAGTTTCGCGGTGCACGAAGTGCTGCTGGACGACGCGGGAAGGCCGGTGGACTTCCGCTTCCTGGCCGTGAACCCGGCCTTCGAGACCATTTCCGGCCGCCGGACCGAGGACGTGCTGGGCCGCACGGCCAGCGAACTGTTCGGCCCGCAGGATCCGGCCTGGCTCGAACTGCTGGGGCGGGTGGCCCTGGCCGGCGAACCGCTGCACATGGAGCGCTATTCGCGGAACATGGGAAAATGGCTGGAAATGACCGCCTACCGGGTGCGCGAACGGCAGTTCGCCATCATCGCCGCCGATATCACCGAGCGCCGCAACGCCCGGCGCGAACGCAGGCTGGGCGCGGCGCGCCTGGCGGCCCTGCACCGCCTGTCGCACATGGACGCCGCGCCGGAACGGTCCATCATGCGCTTTGCCCTGGAGCAGGCCGTGCGGTTGACCGGCAGCGAGTTGGGCTATCTTGCGCTGGTGGACGGGGGCCGGGTGACGGCGGACGGCGTGCTGTGGTCCCACCTGATGACGGAACCGGCGACGACGGGGACGGGCGCTGCCACGCCGGGCAAAAGCCCCGTGGAGGGGCCGTGGTCCGAGGTGGCGCGCACGGGCCAGCCGGAAATCCGCAACGGCGATGAACCCGGCCAGCCCGGCCAGACAGGCCAGCCCGGCCAGACAGTCCAGAGAGTCCAGGCAGGCCCGGACGGGGACGCCGGTGCCGCTTTCCCGGCGGGCGCGGCCCCGTCCGGCGCGTCGGGGGCGCAGCCTGCCCACCGCGTGGGCGGCATCTCGCTGTGGCGGCACCTGGCCGTGCCCGTGCTGGAGGAGGGCAGGCTGGTGGCCGTGGCGGGCGTGGCCAACAAGGACCAGCCCTACGAGCGGGCCGACCGGCGCCAGCTGGACCTGTTCATGCACGGCATGTGGGAGCACATCGCCCGGCGGCGCGCCATGGTCTCGCTGCGGCGGGCCAAGGACGCGGCCGAGGCGGCCAGCCGCACCAAGGACGAATTCCTGGCCAACATGAGCCACGAACTGCGCACCCCGCTCAACGGCGTGCTGGGCATGCTGCAACTGCTGGACGGCCCGGACCTGGACGACGAGCGGCGCGGCTACCTGCGCACGGCCGTGGAATCGGGCCATGCCCTCCTGCGCATCATCGACGACCTGCTGGACCTTTCCATGCTGGGCGCGGGCGAATCGGGCCTGCGCGGAGAACCGTTCGACCCGGCCGCCGTGCTGCGCCAGGTGGCCGACATGGTGGACCCGGCGGCGCGGCGGCGGGGGCTGGCGTTGGGACTCATCGCCGATGCGCTGCCCGGCCGGGTGCGCGGCGACGCGGCGCGGCTGCGCCAGGTGCTGTACAACCTGGCGGCCAACGGGGTGAAGTTCACCCACCAGGGCGGGGTGGACATCCTGGCCTGCCCGGTGGGCGGCGACAGGCTGCTGTTCACCGTGCGCGACACGGGCATCGGCATTCCGGAGGAAAAGCTGGCCGTGGTCTGCGAACCCTTCGCGCAGGTGGACGGTTCATCCACCCGGCGCTACCAGGGCGCGGGGCTGGGCCTGGGCATCGTGCGCCGCCTGGTGGCGCGCATGGGAGGCACCATGATCATGGAAAGCGAGGTGGGCGTGGGCACGTCGGTGCACGTCTGCCTGCCGCTGCCCACGGTGGAGGAGGCCGCCAACGGCATGTCCGTGAACGGGGCGCTGGCCGCCAACGGCGGCGGGACGGGCATGCCCGAAGGGCGGAACGGGGCGGCGGCGTTGGCCGGTCCCGCCGGGGCGGCGGAAGGCGCGCCGTCCGCGTCCCCGGAAGCGCGGCAATCGCGCGCGGCCAGCCGCGCGGCGCACGAGGCCGCAGCCACGGCGCTGCGCGTGCTGGTGGCGGAGGACGACCAGATCAACCGGCTTACCGTGCAGCGCATGCTGGAGCGCGAAGGCCACCGGGCGGTGTGCGTGGAAAACGGCGCGGATGCCGTGCGCGCCGTGGGCGAGGCCGACTACGACATCATTTTCATGGATATCCAGATGCCCGGCATGGACGGCACCGAGGCGGCGCGGCGCATCAACGACCTGGCGCGCAGCACGGGCCGGACGCGCCCGACCATCGTGGCCCTGACCGCCCACGCCCTGCGCGGCGACCGCGAGCGGTTCCTGGCGGCGGGCATGGACGACTACATCGCCAAGCCCCTGGAGCGCGAGGCGTTGCGCCGGGTGCTGGGCAGCCTGACCCCGCTGATCCGCTGATCAACGGATTCGCCGGTCCGCTGACCCGCCGGCCCGGCCGTCCGCGCGCGGTTGCGCCAAGCCGCGCTTTCGCGTACTTCGGGGCCACGCCGGGCGCACGCCGCGTCCGGGCCTTCCCGTCCGCCCACGCGCCTGCCGCCCCCCTGGCGCCACGGTCCGCCGCGCGGGGCGCAACAGCAGGAGACTTGTATGCTCAGAAGCATGACCGGTTTCGGACGCAGCTTCCTTGAAGACGCCGACTGGACGCAGACCTGGGAAGTGCGCAGCGTGAACGGCCGCCACCTCGACATGAAGTGGCGGCTTCCCGTTTTCGTGCGCAACCTGGAACCGCGCTTCGAAAAGGTGGTGCGCAAGTTCGCCACCCGGGGCCGGGTGGACATCACCCTGGGGCTGCAACTGCGCCGGGGCGACCTTGGCGTGGTGGGCTTCAACGAGAGCCAGGCCACGGCCATGCTGGACACCCTGGCCGCCTTCGCCGCCGCGCGCGGCGACGCCTACAGCCCGGACTACAACCGCATGCTCGGCCTGTCCTTCTTGTGGGAGGACGCGGGCGCGGAACCGGACGAAGACCTGCTGGCCGGGCTGGAGGCGGGCCTTGCCGCCGCGCTGGCGGACTGGAACGAAGCGCGCGCCCGCGAGGCCAAGGCCCTGGCCATGGACATGACCTCGCGCATCATCCGCATGGACGAGTGGGTGGCCCGCATCGAGGAACGCGCCCCGGACATCAAGGAAGAGCGCTTCCAGAACGTGCGCGACCGGTTGTCCGAACTGCTGGAACGCGCCGGAAGCGAACTGGACGAAGGGCGCTTCCTGCAGGAGATCACCCTGCTGGCCGACAAGCTGGACGTGAGCGAGGAACTGACCCGCCTGCGCGCCCATCTGGACCGGCTGCGCGAACTGATGGCCCAGGGCGGCGACGCGGGCAAGCGCCTGGACTTCACGCTTCAGGAATGCTTCCGCGAGATCAACACCTGCGGCAACAAGATCCAGGACGCGCAGATCTCGCGCCTGGTGGTGGATTTCAAGAACGAACTGGAAAAGTGCCGCGAGCAGGTGCAGAACATCGAATAGCCCCGCCCGTGCCGCCCGTATCCGCCCGTGCCTGGCCGTCCCGCCCGCATGCGCGGGACGGCGCGCCGGGCATGCGGGCAACGGGACACGCCGGAACGCCATGCAGCAGAAACCGTCATCGCAAAAGCTCATCAACGTCGGCTTCGGCAACTTCGTGGTGGCCTCGCGCGTCGTGGCCATCGTCAACCCCTCGTCGTCGCCCATGCGCCGCCTGCGCGAGGACGCACGGCAGGAGGGGCGGCTGGTGGACGCCACCCAGGGCCGCAAGACCCGTTCCATCATCGTCACCGATTCGAACCACGTCATCCTTTCGGCCATCCAGGCCGAAACCGTGGGCCAACGCTACACGCAGGAGGACGCCGACTGATGGCCCGCCAACGCTCCGGCATCGTGCTCGTGCTGTGCGCCCCCTCGGGCACCGGCAAGACCACCCTGACCAAACGCCTGCTCGCGGAGTTCCCGCGCTTCGCCTACTCCATCTCCTACACCACGCGTCAGCCGCGCACGGGCGAGGTGCACGGCCGCGACTACCACTTCGCCACGGTGGAGGAATTCACCCGCCTGCGCGACGAAGGCTTCTTCGCCGAATGGGCCGAGGTGCACGGCAACTTCTACGGCACCCCGTTGCAGGCCACCCTGGACATGCTGCGCGACGGGCGCGACGTGATCTTCGACATCGACGTGCAGGGCGCAAGCCAGCTGCGCGGCAGCCTGCGCCAGGGGTGCTACGTGTTCATCCTGCCGCCCTCGCGGGCGGAACTGGAACGCCGCCTGCGCGCCCGCGGCACCGACGACGAGCCCACCATCCAGCGCCGCCTGGCCAACGCGGCCAAGGAACTGGACCAGGCCCACTGGTTCAACGCCTGGATCGTCAACGAAGACCTGGAGACCGCCTACGACGAACTGCGCGCCGCGTACATCGCGGCCACGCTGTCGCCCGCGTGCAGCCCGGACCTGGTGGGAAGCATCATGTCCGGCTGGCGGCCCGAGGGACAGCAGGACGGGCAGCCGGACGGGCGGACGCCGGAAGGGGGGCGCGGGTAATGGCCGAACTGGTCGTCGCACTGGACTATCCGGCCATGGACGCCGCCCTGGGCACGGCCCGCGCGCTGCGCTACGCCGCGGAGGACGCGGCGGGCGGCCGCCTGTGGATGAAGGTGGGGCTGGAACTGTTCACCGCTTCCGGGCCGGAAGTGGTCACCCGCCTGAAGGACCTGGGCTTTCCCGTGTTCCTGGACCTGAAGTTTCACGACATCCCCAACACGGTGCGCGGGGCGGTGCGTTCCGCCGTGGCCACCGGGGCGGACATGTGCAACATCCACCTTTCGGGCGGAGAGCGCATGTGCCGCGCGGCGGTGGAAGGTCTGGCCGAGGGCGCGGCGGCGCGCGGCGGCGGGGCGGTCCCTGCTCTTGCCCCGATACTGCTGGGCGTCACCGTGCTGACCAGCGTGGGACCGGGCGAACTGCCCGGCGGCGCGGATCCTTCGGTCGAGGCGGCCCGCCTGGCCGTGTGCGGCCGGGAGTGGGGCTTGAGCGGCGTCGTCTGTTCGGGGTATGAAGCGGAAGGCATCAAGCTGCGGTGCGGGCGGGACTTCATCTGCCTGACGCCGGGCATCCGCCCTGCCGCCCGCGATGGGGCCGGTTCCGGCGGCGACGACCAGCGCCGGGTGATGACCCCGGCCGAGGCGGTACGGGCCGGTTCGGACTACCTGGTGGTGGGCCGCCCGGTGACCGGCGCGACCGGCCCGAATGGCCCGGCCGATGCCGTGCGGCGCATTCTGGCCGAGATGCGGGAGGCGGCGGGGCAGCGGGCCTGAGCGGCGCGGGCGGGGGCCTGATGCCGCATGGCGGCGCGTCGCCTTCAAGGAATGGGGGCATGGCGGTTGCCGCTGATATGTGAGAAAAGGGGGTGGGGTGAAGGCAGGCATGGTCGCGCGCGGCGCGTCCGGTCTGTCGCGCCCGGCGTAACCTGTTCCGGAAAACCGGGCCGGATGCCAGACACGCGCCCCCGGCTGGAGGCTTCAGATGACCGACGTGACCCGCGACGACCCCGTGCCCTCCGCCCAGCAAGGGACTCAACAGGGCGGCCCGCGCGGCAGGGAACGCATCAAGGGCGTGTTCTCGACGCAGGACGTGAAGAAGGTGGGCACCGGCACCACCACCCGCAAGACCATCCAGAAGGGGTTCTGGTACGCCGAAGAGACCGAGACGGGCGACATAGAGGTCCAGCCCCTGAACAACAACTACGTTCCCTCGGGCCCCAAGCGGCGCATCACCATCGACGAACTGCTGGAAAAGTTCGCCCCCGAGCCGGAATTCTACGTCCAGACCGTCTTTCCGCGCATGCGCGAGCTGAACAAGACCGTGGCCCGCGCCGACCGCCACCGCCAGAAGGGCGAGACCTTCAGCGCCGAATACGAGTACGGCAACGCCCTGCAGGTGGACGAGGAGAACGTGCGCGCCAACTTCGGGCTGGGGCTGACCTACCTTTCGCGCGGCGAGACGGGCAAGGCCGACGACATCTTCGAGCGGCTGGTGAAGCTGGAGGCCGCCTTCGACGAGGAGCACAAGCACCTCTTCAATGATTTCGGCATCAACCTGCGCAAGAACCAGATGTTCGACCAGGCCGTGACCTACTATTCGCGCGCCCTGGAGCTGACCCGCAAGGACGAGAACCTGCACCTGAACATGGCCCGCGCCATGCTGGAGAAGAAGGACTTCACCGGCACGGTGGAGCACATCCTGAAGGCGCTGGAAATCAACCCCGCCATCGACGCGGGCATCAAGTTCCTGCAATGGATGCAGGCCAAGAAACTGGTGCCCGCCGAACAGCAGGACGTCGTGCGCGACATGCTGGCCCGCATCGCCGCCGGGGGCGGCAAGGCCCCGGCGCAGGCCGGCACGGGCGGAGGCGGGTCATGAGTCCGGCCGGCGTCCCCCCCGATCCCGCCGGACCCGCCGGGTCAACCGGACGGGCCGGACCCGCCCGACAGGCCGGACCCGCCGGAGCAGGCGGTTTGAACGCGGCCCAGGCGCTGCTGGACGACCTGCTGCGCCGCCCGCCGGAACTGCCCTACGACCCCGGCCTGCTGCGCGAACTGTTCGACTCCACCCGCGACAATTCCATGGCTCCCCTGTCCGTCGTGGCCGGGGTGGTCAACAAGGCGCAGGGGCTTGCCACCCGCGTGCTGTCCCTTGCCAATTCCGCCTATTACGGCTTGCAGTCGGAGGTGACCTCCGTCCAGCGGGCCGTGGCCGTCCTGGGCATGGCCGAAATCCGGGCGCTGGTGCTGGCCCTGGGGGTTTCGCGCATGATCGACCGTTCGCGCCTGCCCGCCGCCTTCGACCTGCGCAGCTACTGGTCGCACCAGCTTTCCGTGGCCGCCGGATGCCGCCTGCTGGCCCGCCGCCTGCCCGGCTGCGACGGGGAAACCTGCTATACCGCCGGGCTGCTGCACGACCTTGGCAAGCTGCTCATCGCCGCCTACCGGCCGGAGGACTGGACGGCCATCCGCCAGTTGGCCAGGGACGAGAACCTCATGGACTCCGAGGCGGAGGACCTGTTGCTGGGGCTGGACCACGGGGTGGTGGGCGCGCGCCTGCTGTCGTTCTGGGACCTGCCCATGGCCCTTACCGAGCCCATCAACTGGCACCATGCCCCGCACCTGGCGGGCGAGCACGAACGCGCCGCGCTGGTGGTGCACGTGGCCGACGCCGCGCTGCGCCTGCGCGAACGGCTGGCGGGGCGGAATGCGGAGGGCATGCCCGGCAACCTGCCCGGCGGCCTGCCTGATGATTTGCTGATCCCGCAAGGGCTGGACGACGCGGCCCGCACACTGGGGGTTGACGTGGCGGCCTTCATGGCGGAAATCGAAACCCTGCTCGAAGGCGAGCGGATCGGGCAGTTCGTTTCCCAGTTGGCATAACACGGTTGAGCCGTGCTTACCCATTACCTTTGCAGTGATGCTCCTCGCGTTGAGGCTGCGGCAAATGGTTTCCCCGCCCGAAATGGCCTAACCCCAAATGAAAAGTTTGGGGGGGAGGGGTTCGGGGAGGGAGACCCTTTCCAAAGGGTCCCCTCCCCGTTGCTCTCCCCCTGTTTTGCCGACTTTTTCCCGGAGCATGCGTGACCCGCAACTGGATATTCCGCCCGGAGCCGGAGGCGGCGCCGCCGCCGTTTACGGCGTGGGCAGACCGGCTGGAAGTGTCGGAACTCATCGTACGCCTGCTGTGGCGGCGCGGGGTGGGGTCCGTGGACGACATGGCCTTGTACCTTTCGCCCAACCTGCGGCATCTGGCCCCGCTGGCGGAGTGGCCGGGGCTGGAGCAGGCGGCCCGCACCCTGACCGACGGGTTGCTGGCCGGGCTGCCGTTCGCCGTGTGGGGCGACTACGACGTGGACGGGGTGACCTCCACGGCGCTGGTCAAGGGCGTGCTGGCCCACCACGGCATCGAGGCGGCGCACCACATCCCGGACCGGCGCGAGGAAGGCTACGGCCTGAACGTGGCGTGGGTGGAACGGCTGGCGGCGCAGGGCGTGCGCCTGCTGCTGACCGTGGATTGCGGCATCTCGGACGTGGAGCCGGTGCGCCGGGCGCGCGAACTGGGCATGACGGTGGTGGTGTCCGACCACCACATGCCGCCCGAGGGCTTGCCCGAGGCCGACGCCATCTGCAACCCGCGTCTGGCGGAATGCCCGTGCCCGGCCCTGGCCGGGGTGGGGGTGAGCTTTCTGGTCATGGCGGCGGTGAACGCGGCCCTGGCCGAACGCACCGGCAAAAAGGCCGACATGCGCGACTTCCTCGACCTTGTGGCGCTGGGCACGCTGGCCGACGTGGTGAGCCTGCACGGGCAGAACCGCATCCTGGTCAAGAACGGCCTGCTGAAGATCGCCGAGGCCCGGCGGCCCGGCATGGCCGCGCTGAAGACGGTCAGCGGGTACAACCCCTCGGCCGCCATCGGGGCGGGGCAGGTGGTGTTCGGCCTTGCGCCGCGCATCAACGCGGCGGGGCGCATGGGCAAGGCGGAGCTGGCCCTGCGGCTGCTGCTGACCGACGACCACGCCGAGGCGGCCCGGCTGGCCCAGGAACTGGACGCGGAAAACGCCCGGCGCCGGGCCGAGGAAGACCGCATCCTCGACGCCGCCAAAAAGCAGGCCGAAGGGCAGTTGCACCGCGTGGGCCTTGTGCTGCACGGCGACGACTGGCACCCCGGCGTCATCGGCATCGTGGCCTCGCGCATGGTGGACGAATTCTACCGGCCCACGCTGATCCTGAGCCGCGACGGCGAATCCATGAAGGGCTCCGGCCGCTCGGTGGCGGAATTCGACCTGCACGCCGGGCTGGCCCGCTGCGCCGACCTGTTCACCAATTTCGGCGGGCACCATCAGGCGGCAGGCATGAGCATGGCCGCCAGCCATGTGGAAACCCTGCGCGAACGGTTCGACGCCGTGGTGCGCGCGGAACTGGGCGACACGCCGCTGACCCCGCGCCTGAAGCTGGACGGCGAACTGGGCTTCGCGCTGGCCGGGGATTTCACCCTGCTCAAGGAACTGGAAATGCTCCAGCCGTTCGGCATGGGCAATGCCGAGCCGGTGTTCGCCTCGCCGCCGGTGCTGGTGCGCGACCTGCGCCGCTTCGGCCCCGCGCGCGACCACGTGGAACTGCAACTGACCGACGAGAGTTGCGGCATCACCCTGCGCGCCAAGGCGTGGCGGCAGTCGGACCAGTTTCCGGACAGCCTGCGCGGCACGCGGCTGCGCCTGGCCTATACCCCGCGCATCGACCGCTACAACGGCGCGGCGTCGGTGGACCTGCGCATCAAGGACTGGAAGGCTGAATAGGGGACGGCGGCGTCGCAGGGGGTGACGGCGGCGGCTTCATGCCGCCCGCGTGGCGGTGCGCCCCGTTGCCCTTCCCTCCATGCGTGGCTATCGTCTTCGTGCGGCACGGGATTTCCCTGCCGCCGCTTTTCGCTGGAGCCAGGCATGGACGAGAATCCGCACCCGCAGGATGGCGGAACGCCGCCACCGGACGCAGGCCGCGCCGGAAACGGCGCGGCCGGTGCGCGCTGCAACGGCCGTTCCCCCCTGGATCGCCTGTGGCGGGCAGTGCGGCTGTACCGGCTGCGGCTGGTGCGGCTGCCGTCCACGCCGCACCGCATCGCGCTGGGCGTGGGCCTTGGCATGCTCATCGGGTCCATTCCGCTGATTCCCTCGCAGATGCTGCTGGCGGGCGTGGTGGCCTGGCTGCTGCGGGCCAGCCCCGCGGCGGCGGTCATCGCCACGCTGTATTCCAACCCGGTCACCTTCGGGCCGCTGTACGCCATCTTCTTCGCCATCGGGTCGTTCCTGCTGCCCGGCATGCACGTGGCCCTGCCCGACGACCTCGCCAATCTCACTTCGCTGCTGGCCATGGGCTGGGACGCGTACCTTGTGCTGTGCGCGGGCGGGGTGGTGTTCGGGGCGGTGGCCGGGGTGGCGGCCTATGTGGCCACTCTTCGCATGGTGGCCGCCTACCAGCAGCGGCGGGTGCGCTGGCGCACCGGGGCCAGGAACGCCCCGCCCGTGGTGACGGAGTGCGCGCCGTCCGAAGGGGGCGACGGGTGCGAACCGGATGGCATCGTGAATGGCGGGGCCGGACGGCCGGACGCCGGGCATGGGGTATCCGGACAGGCCCCGCCCGGACAGGATTCGCCCGAACAGGATGCGTCCGGACAAGATGCGTTCGGACGGGACACCCCGCCACGGGACGCGCGCAGGTAACGTTGTGGCGGCGTCTGCCGTCAGTGGCGGGCAGGGGCGGAAACGGTGCCGGCGGCGTGGACCGCGGGCGCGATGGAAGGCGGGCGGATGGGCTCAGGAATCGGGGCGGTACGCGGTGCGTGCCGCCTCTTGCAGTTCCGGGGGCAACAGGCGCAGCCACGGCGGGGGGCAGGATGCGCCAAAGTCCGGCAGTTCGATGCGGGCGTGGTGCAGGAACAGCGTGGATTCGGCGGGCTGTCGTTCCGGTTTCGAACCGGGGGGCGGCCCCGTCTGCTGCGTGGCCGGGGACTGCGATCCGGCGGCATCGGGACCGCCGTAGCGTGCATCCCCCACGATGGGGTGCCCCAGCGCGGCGAGGTGGGCGCGGATCTGGTGCCGCGCGCCCTTGCGGATGACGCAACGCACCAGCGTGCAGGGGGTGGCGGGCATGCGGCCGTCCCCCGTCGTGGCAGTCGTGCCCGTCGTGTCAGTCGTGCCAGTCGTGCCAGTCATGGCGGTCACGGCGGCTTCCCCGGCATCCATGACCCCCAGCGGCGTGACCTCGGTATGGCGCAGCGGGTCGGGGCTGTCGTCGGGCAGTACGCGGGTGGTGGCCCGGTTGGCCGTGTCCAGCGCGCGGCGCACCGTCACCGGGTGCTCCAGCACCCCGTGCGCCAGCGCAAGGTAGGTCTTGGCCGCCCGGCCGGAATCCTCGGCCGCGTGGAAGTGGTCGGCGGCCTGCGGGGTGCGCGCGGCCAGCAGGATGCCCGAGGTGGGGCCGTCCAGCCGGTTGAGCAGGCGCGGAACGCCGGGAGCGTCTTGAGAATCGGGCGTGCCGGGCGAACCGGACGAGCCGAGCAGGACGGGCAGCAGCGCTTCCACGCTGGGGGCGGCGCTGCCCGCGATGGCGGCGGAATGCAGCCCACCGGGTTTGTACAGCGCCACGAGGCCATGGGCCTCGGCCAGCACGCGCGGTGCATCGGCGGGATTTCCTGTGGCGCCGCCTGCGGTCGGGGCGAGGTTTCGCGCCGTGTCATGCGCCTGGCCTGGCGTCGCACCCAGCGGGCGCAACTCCACCATCTGTCCGGCCCGCACGCGCGCGCCCGGCCCCGCCGGGCGGCCGTCCAGCAGTACGGCGTGGGTCTGCCACAGGCGGCGGCGCGCACGCAGCCCCGCGTCTGGGGGAAGGGGGGCGGGCATGCCCGGCGGCAGTTCCAGCAGGGGCAGCAGCCGGGCCAGGGCGGCATCCAGCCGCGCGCCGTGGTCGTCGGGCAGGATGCGGGCCGACGCGGCACTTGGCGCAGCGTCTGGCGCAGCATGCGGCGCGGCATGCGGGGGCGCGATGCGGGGAGGTTCGTCGCACCGGGGTGCGCTGGCGTGGGAAGGGGGAACCGGTCGGGCGCTCATGCTCGGCAGCCTGCAAGAGAATGAAGAGGCGATGGGCCTTCGCCGCATCCGCCGCCTTCGCGTGGCGTTCAGCGTTGGGCGGCGGACTCCGCCAGAGCCCGTTCCGTCATGACCCGTTCCGCCGTGGACATGGCGCCCACGCGCAGGGGCACGGCCACCCGGAAGGCGGCGCCGCTGCCGGGCTCGCTTTCCACCCACACCCGGCCGCCGTGCGCGGTGACGATGCGCTTGACAATGGTCAGCCCGAGGCCGGTGCTGGCCTCGCCCGCCGTGGGCCTGGCGCTCAGCTTTTCGAACGAGCGGAACATGCGCTCGCGCTCCTCGGGCAGGATGCCGGGGCCTTCGTCCGCCACCTCGAACACCGCCTCTGCGCCGTCCACGCGCACGGCCACGGTGATGCACGTCTGCGGCGGGGTGAACTTCACCGCGTTGCTCAGCAGGTTGTCGAACACCTGGGCCATGCGGCGCGGGTCGAACATGCACTGTGCGTGCTCGAAGTGCTTGTCGATGCGGATGTTCTTGGCGCCCGCCGCCAGCGAGGCGAAGGACAGCCGTTCCGCCGCCAGCACGGCCAGGTCGCCGGGTTGCAGCACCAGGTCCAGCCGACCGCTCTCGATGACGGTGACGTCCAGCAGGTCGTTGACCAGTTGGAGCATTTCGTTGCTGGCCTGATGCATGGTGCCCAGCACGCTGTGCTGGTCCTCGGTCAGCGGGCCCAGCACCCCGTCCAGCAACAGGCGGCTGAACCCCCGGATGCCGTTGATGGGGTTGCGCAGGTCGTGCGCGGCCATGCCCAGGAAGCGGTTCTTGACGTCGTTCAGTTCCACCAGGGTGCGCGCGCGTTCCACCGTCTCCACGTTCTGGAGCACGCGGCAGTACAACTCCTCGCGCAGGAAGGGCTTGGTGATGAAGTCGTCGGCGCCGTTCTTGATGAATTCGACGGTGAGCGGGCGTTCGGCGTGCACGGAAACGCCCATGATCGACAAGGTCTCGCGCGGGTAGCGTTCGCGGATGCGGCGGGTCAGTTCCAGCCCGTCCATGTCGGGCATCATGAAGTCGGTGATCACCAGCATCACGTCGGGGTTGCGTTCCAGCACGCGCAGGGCCGTGGGGCCGCCGGAGGCTTCGTACACCTGGAACATGTAGCGGCGCAGCTCTTCCTTCATGAAGGTGCGCATGGAGGGCGAATCGTCCACCACCAGGAGCTTGGCCGAGCGGTTGCGGTGCAGCCGGGCCACGGCGCGCACCACGTTGTCCACGGCGTGCTCGTCCTTGATGATGTAGTCGATGACGTCCTTGGAAAGGATGTAGCGGCGCGTGGTGTCGTCCAGGCGCGAGGTGAACACCAGCGAGGGCACCTTGCGGGTGCGCGCATGGTCCACCACTTCGCCGTCGGGGGCATCGGGCAGGGTAAGGTCGAGAATGGCAAGGAACAGGTTGGGGCCCTGTTCGTCCATGATGCGGACGGCCTCCGCGCACGTGCCCGCCGTGACCACGGAAAACCCGAGGCGTTCGGCGATGCGCGTGCGCAGTTCGTCCGCGCTGGCGCGGCTGTCCTCGACGATGAGGATGAGCGGATGCGTCATGTTGCTCCGTGCGGGCGTATTGGCTTGCCGGTCCCGCGGACGGGGAACGGCCAGGGAAGGGTGCGCCATTTCACACGGATTTGCAAGCATCCATGGAAGGGCCGGACGGCATGGTCCGGACGACATGGTCCGGGGAGCATGGTCCGGGGGGGGCGCGTCCCTGCGCCCCGCGTGCCGGACGGCGGACCTGCCGCGCGCGGCGGCGGCCCCCATGCGCCGGTCCTTCAGGAACCGCCTTTGCCGCCGGTCTCCGTCAGGCGCGGCGTGAGCTGGTACCCCATCTCGTGGGCCATGTATTCCAGCGCGGCCACGTCGCGCGTCACCCGCATGATCTCCAGCAGGGTGTCCGCGCCCAGCTTGGCGCTGTGGTCGTACGGGTTCAGTTCCCGCATCATGGTGGGATAGGGCTTGCCGATCTGCTGGGCAACCCACTTGGACCGCCGCGCTCCAAGGACGGCGCTCTGGGTGATGCTGGTCACGCTTCTGCGCATGGGCGCTACCTCCTGCCTGCGGTGTCTGGGAACCGGCGTGCCGTTGCGGCGCGCGGAGGGCACTGGACCATGATATCGCAGAAACCATGAAGAGGCGGGGTTGTAAACGTGGTGATACGGTATTTTGGGCGTTGAGCGTGACGGTATTTTCGTGGTAGTGTACCCGTAAATCTGTGTAGGGTGACGCTTCATCAGGTAGGGGTTGTGCGCCTGTCCGGCGGGAATGTCACTGCATGGCGCGGGGGTGGGCCGCGTCGGCCCCGAATGCCGGAGCGGCAAGGCCGCCGGAGCCGGGGCGCGGAGGGGCGGAACGCCAGGCATGCGGGACGGGTGCGGGCGGCGGGCAACGCCCCGCGCGAACATCGAGGCAGGCCGTCGGCGCCACTGCGCACGGCGGCGGGGCATGGGGTGGAAGCATGGACAACGGGCGGAAGGTGTTCATTGCCGCGCATCAGCCGCTGATGCGCGAAGGGCTGAAGGTGCTGCTGCGCGGGGTGGACGGGGTGCGCGTGTGCGGCGAGGCGTCGGACGGGCGCGCCGCGCTGGAAGGGTGTGAACGTCTGGGGGCGGACCTGGCCGTCATCGAGTGCGGGCTGCCCCTGCTGGACGGGGTGTGCGTGATGCGCCTGCTGAAGCGCCGCCACCCGGCCCGGCGGGTGCTGGCCATCGGCGGGGACGACCCGGCCATGCTGCACCCCGCGCTGGACGCGGGCGCGGACGGCTACCTGCTGCCGGAAGCGAGCGCGGAGGAAGTGCGGCTTGCGGTGCGCGCCGTGCTGGCGGGCGGGGGGTGGCTTTCGCCGTGGGCCGCGCGCGAGGTGTTGCGCGACAGGCGCGACGCCGCCGGGGCCGAACCGGCGGTACGGCAGCGCGACGCGCTGACCCTGCTGACCCCGCGCGAGCGCGAAGTGCTGCACCTGGTGGCCGAAGGCTACCGCAACCGCGAGATTGCCGGGTTGCTGGTGGTCAGCGACAGGACCGTGGAAAAGCACCGCGCCAACCTGTTCCGCAAGCTGTCGCTGCATTCGCAGGCCGATGCCAGGGCATGGGCCGAGGCGCGCGGCTTCGCGCTGCGGCCGAGGCCGCGCGGCGAACGGCCGGGACTGGGCTGAGTTGGGGGCGTCAGTCCTTGCCGCCCCCGTGCATCATGCGGATATCCATGATGTCCTTGGCCGGGTAGACGCCGCTGGGGCAGGCCCGGCTGCATGCCAGGTGGCGGCGGCAGTGGCGCTCGCCGTGCGGCCCCTTGCCGATGTGCAGCAGTTCTTCGCGCCGTTCGGGATGGCGGGCCAGTTCGCGGTTCAGGGCGGCCAGCGGGGCGGGCCCCATGAACCCGCTCCCGTGCGGGGCGGCGGGGGCTTCCTGGTCCCGCGCGGGCTGCCCGATTGCCTGCGATGTCGTTTGCGATGTCGCCTGCCCTGTCGCCTGTGATGTCACCGGGTGCGCCCCGTCCTGCCCGCCGCGCCGGGGTTCCGGCGGGGGCGTGTCGTCGGTGCCGTTGCTCACCGGGCAGGCGGACATGCACGCCCCGCATTCGATACAGTTCTCCAGCCGGGTGTAGCGGGCCACCCCGTGCGGCACCCCGGTGGAGGCCCTTTCCACGGGGCGCACGTAGCCCCAGTCCGGGCCGATGTGGGCGAACATGGGGCGCATGTCCACCATCAGGTCGCCCAGCACGGGCAGCGAGCGCAGCGGTTCCAGGGTCACCACGTCGGTGCCCAGGGCCAGCATGGGGGTGATGCAGGCCAGCCGTTCGCGCCCGTTGATGCGCATGGCGCAGGTGCCGCAACTGGAATGGTGGCACGAGTGGCGGTAGACCAGCGTGGGGTCGGTCTCCACGCGGATGCGGTCCAGCACGTCCAGCACGGAATCCTCGGGCCGCACCGGCAGCCGGAAGTCGTCGAAGCGGGCGTTGGCCCCGCCGGGGCCGCTGCGTTGCACCCGCACCGTGAGCGTGCGCGGCTGCTGCGGCGCGGGGGCGGATTCGGGAGCGGCCCCGGATGCCGTGGATTGGGACGTTGTGGATTCGGACGTTGCGGTCCCGGGCGGTGCGGCCAGGGCTTCGGGCGCGGTCTTTGCGGCGTCGCTCATGGGGTCAGCTCCTGTAGAAGGTCCGCGCGGGCAGCAGGGGCGTTTCGCGCGTGCGGCACGGGGCGTCGCGCCCGGTGAGGCGGCAGATGATGTCGGCGGTCTTTTCGGCCATGGCGCGCAGGGTCATGCCCTTGCCGCCGATGATGGACAGAAGGCCGGACACGTTGTCGCGCGTGCCGTGGTCGTAGCAGTCGAAGGTGCGGCTGATCTCCTGCGGCCGCGCGGCATCGGCGTTGCCGATGAGCGGCCGCGCGGCGGACCACGCCGAGCGGATGGGCGCCCCGGCGCAGGCGGGCACCATTTCCGAGCACAGGCGCACCATGCGCTCCACGTGGTCGGGGGGGATGTCCAGATGGTCCGGGTCGTCGGTGAGCCACATGGAGGTGCCCAGGACCGAAAGGCGGCGCTGCGGCACGATGATGTCGCCCTCGCTGGCCTTGCGCATGCGGTTGACCACCATGTTGGTCACCCGGCCCTCGATGGCCACCAGCACCCCCGGCCCCGGCTGGATGGGCACGTGCACGCCCGCCAGCGCCGCCACCTTGCCCGCCCACGCCCCGGCGGCGTTGACCACCAGGTCGGCCGGGGCCGACCATTCGCGGCCGCGCGCGCCGTCGGCGTCCTCGGTCAGGCTGCGCAGGCGCAGGCCGCGCACCGCGCCGTCCCGCACGTCGATGCCGACCACTTCCGTGAAATTGCGGGCCGTGGCTCCGCCCGCACGGGCCGTGGCCAGGAAGGGCAGGGCCAGCCGCCATGCGTCGAAGGTGGCGTCCGGCACCTGCATGGCCGCCAGCACCCTGTCGGTCAGGCCGGGCTCCAGCCTGCGGGCCTGCTCCGGCGTGTAGTCGCGCGTGGGGATGCCGGTGGCGGCGCAGGCGTCCTTCAGCCGCTGGCGATAGGCCATGTCCTCGTCGTCCAGGGCCACGAACAGCCCTTCGTTCTGTTCCATGGCCTGCGGCGCCAGGCGGCGCAGGATCATGTTTTCCTCGATGCATTCGCGCGCGGCCTCGGGATCGTGCACCGCATAGCGGGCGCCGCTGTGCAGCAGCCCGTGGTGGCGGCCGGTGGCCCCGCTGAAGAATTCGCCCCGCTCGTAGATGGCGACGGAAAAGCCGCGCAGGATCAGGTCGTGCGCGAGGGCCGCGGCCGTGCCGCCTCCGCCGATGATGGCGATGTGTTCCATGCGTGCTCCGCTGTGGGTATGCTGTCGCCCCGGCCGTGCCCCCTCCGCGTTCCTGAAGCCGGGCCGTGGACGCCGGACCATGTACCTTCCTAGCACGGATGCGGGGAGATGGTACAGTGCGTGGGCATGATTGGTGAAAAAATCCGGCTCCGGAGCGGAAAAACGGGGCGGAACCCGGACGGGCGCAGGCCAGGGGCTGTTTCCAGGCCGTGGCCGTCCCGGCGCTTTACAAGCGGGGGCGGGCGGGGTAGCCAGAGTTCTCCCCACGCGACGGTCCGGATTCGGCGTGGCGGCGCCGGGGCGTCGTCGGCCAGGATGCCGGCATGGCGGGCGGCCTGTCCGGCCCGTCCGGCTCGCTTGGCCTGTCTGGCCGGGACGTGCGCCCCGCGCCCCGCCCGTCGTCCGTTTCCGCCCAACCGGTTGCCCGTCTTCCGCAAGGAGCCGCCATGCATAGCAAAGAAACCGCCCTCGTGATCCTGTCCGGCGGGCAGGACTCCGCAACGTGCCTGGGCTGGGCGCTGGAGCGTTTCGGCCGGGTGTCCACCATCGGCTTTCACTACGGTCAGCGCCACACCGTGGAAATGGACTGCCGCCTGCGCCTCATGGACGAGGTGCGCCGCCTTTCCCCCGGCTGGAGCGAGCGCCTTGCCGACGACACCACCGTGGAACTGGCCCTGTTCCGCGAACTGGGCAGCACCGCGCTGACCCACGACGTGGCCATAGAGATGGGCCGCAACGGCCTGCCCACCACCTTCGTGCCGGGCCGCAACCTGGTGTTCCTGACGGCGGCGGCCGCGCATGCCTATCGGCAGGGCATCCGGCACATCATCATCGGCGTGTGCGAGACCGACTATTCCGGCTACCCCGACTGCCGCGACGACACCATCAAGGCCATGCAGGTGGCCCTGAACCTGGGCATGGAATCGCGTTTCGTGCTGCACACCCCGCTGATGTGGCTGACCAAGGGCGCCACGTGGGAACTGGCCCGGCAGGTGGGCGGCGACGCCTTCGTCGAGGTGGTGCTGGAGCACACCCATACCTGCTACAAGGGCGTGCGCGCCACCCGCCATCCGTGGGGCTATGGCTGCGGCGACTGCCCGGCCTGCGACCTGCGCCGCCAGGGCTGGGCCGACTACCTGCGCAGCTGTTCCGGCGGCGGGTGCTGATGGCCTACCGGATCAAGGAAATCTTTCACTCGTTGCAGGGCGAGGGCGTGCACGCAGGGCGGGCCGCCGTGTTCTGCCGCTTTTCCGGCTGCAACCTGTGGACCGGACGCGAGCGGGACCGGCCGGACGCCGCGTGCCGCTTCTGCGATACCGACTTCACGGGCACCGACGGCCCCGGCGGGGGCGTGTTCGAGGATGCCGGGCAACTGGCCTCGGCCATCCTCGATGCCTTTCCGTATGCACTGGACGGGGACGGCTGGCGGCCCTATGTGGTCTTCACCGGCGGCGAACCCGCCCTGCAACTGACCACGGAACTGCTGGACGCCCTGCGCGCGCGCGGTTGCCAGTGCGGCGTGGAGACCAACGGCACCCTGCCCCTGCCCGCCGGGTTGGACTGGGTGACGGTGAGCCCCAAGGCGGGCACGCGCCTTGCCGTGACGCGGGGCGACGAACTGAAGCTGGTCTGGCCGCAGGAAGGGCTGGACCCCGCCGGTTTCGCGAGGCTGGACTTCGGGCATTTCATCCTGCAACCGCGCGACGAGGCGGGGGCGGATACGGAAGGCAACGCCGCCCACGTGGCAGCCTGCGTGCGCTACTGTCTGGCTCATCCGCGCTGGCGGCTGGGGTTGCAGACGCACAAGTTTCTGGGCATCCGCTAGGCGCCGCGCGGCCCCGCATCGCCCACGACACACACGCCGGGCCGCATCCACATGATCGATACCACGCCGTGCCCGCACGGCCGACACACAGGCAGGACGGCAATGGACATCTTCGTGACACTGAACTTCGACGCGGCGCACCGGCTGCCGTGCGTGCCGCAGGGGCACAAGTGCGGCAACCTGCACGGCCACACCTTCACCGTGGAGGTGCACGCGCGCGGCCCCGTGGGCAACGATACCGGCTGGGTGATGGACTTCGGCGACCTGAAGCGGCTGGCCAAACCGGTCATCGACCGGCTGGACCATGCCTACCTCAACGACATTCCCGGCCTGGAGAACCCCACCAGCGAATGCATCGCCCGCTGGCTGTGGCGCGAACTGAAGCCCGGCCTGCCCCAGCTGTGCCGTCTGGTGGTGCGCGAAAGCCCCACCTCGGGCGCGGTGTACGAAGGGGAGGGCGGGGCGGCCTGACATCGCAATCCCGCCAGATCCGACAATCCCGTCCGAGCCACCAGACCCGCCCGGGCCGTGAAACGTGCTGGATTCGAGGCATGAAAACGAAAAAGGGGCACCCCGTGGGGTGCCCCTTTTCGCGTGCCGTGTCGCGCGGAAAGCTGGCGGACGTGTCGCCCGTTTTGTCCGTACTGGTCCGTACTGGTCCGTACTGGCCAGGGCCGCCCGGTGTGGCCGGTTTCGCCGGGGCATCAGCCCTGCTTGTCGGCCATCTCGCGCGGGGCGGCCTTCTTGCCGGGCGCGGGCGTCTTGTCCGCCGTGGATCTGGTGGCGGAGGACTTCTTCCTGACGGCCTTGGGGGCCGGGTCCTGCTCTTCCGCCCTGGCCACGGCCTTGCGGTCGGCCTGCTTGGCCTGCTTGGCCGGGGTGGCCTGCGCGGTGGCCTTGGCGGCCTTGGACGCCGTGGCCTTGGCCTTGGGCGCGGCCTTGTCCTTGCCGGGGGCCTGGGCCGTCTTTTGCGCGGCCTTGGCGGGAGCGGCCTTTTCCGCCGTGACCGTGGCCTTCTTCTTTTTGGACGAGGACTTCTTTTGCGCCGGGGCGGCCTTTTCCGCCGTGGCCGTGGTCTTGGCGGCGGCCACCGCCGTCTTGCGCGCCTTGCCCGTCTTGGCGGACTTGCGCAGTTCCGCGTAGGCCTCGCTGTTGGTCTTGTGCAGGTTCAGGGCGTAGTCCGCGGGCTTCATGTCCGCCAGCAGCGAAGCGACGCTCTTGCCACCGCCGGAGGCGGAGCGGAAGCCCGCCTCCACCAGCCGGTTCACTTCCTGGGCGCGGGCCTGGGTGGTTTCCGCGCCCAGCACCACGGCCAGCAGGCGGGTCTTGCCGCGCTTCACCGTGGAGATGAGGTTGTAGCCGGAGGCGAACACCCAGCCCGTCTTGAGGCCGTCGGCCCCCTCGCAGTTGCCGAGCAGGGGGTTCTTGTTGGTGGTGATGACCTTGTTGTGCTTGATGTACCGGGTGGAGTGGTAGCGCAGGGCTTCCGGGTATTGGGCAAGGTAGGCGCGGGAAAGGGTCAGCATGTCGCGGGCGGTGGTGTGCTGACCGGCGGCGGGCAGGCCGTGCGGGTTGCGGAACACGCTGTTCTTCATGCCCAGCGCCCTGGCCTTGGCGTTCATCATCTGCACGAAGTTGTCCACGTTGCCGCCGATGTGCTCGGCGGTGGCCACGCTGGCGTCGTTGCCGGAGGAAACGGCCATGCCCTCCAGCAGTTCGTTCAGGGGCAGGGTTTCGCCCTGCTTCAGGAACATGCGCGAACCGCCGGTGGAGAAGGCGCGGCGGCTGACCTTGACGGTGTCCTTCAAGGAAGCCTTGCCCGCGCGCACCTGGTCCAGCGCCACGTACATGGACAGCACCTTGGTCAGCGACGCGGGGGGGATGGGCTCGTCGGCGTTCTGTTCATAGAGGATGCGCCCGGTGCTCATGTCCAGCAGCAGGGCGGAGCGCACGTCGAGGGTCTCGTGGCCGGAGGCGTGCGCCACGGGCGCGGCGAGCAGCGTGCCCAGCGCCAGTGCGACGAATGCCAGGGCGATCGTGCAGGCGAAGGCGGTGAACCGGATGGTGCGTGCCGCCGGGCGGGTGGATGCGGGGTGCGGGCGACGGGCCGTGTGGCCGGGGACGGTGGTGTGCATGCGCATGCGCTGTCTCGCCTTTCCGAGCCGGCCGCTCCGGGCCGGGAAACCGGTGTTTCAGGCCGCGCGCGGTGCGCGCCCCTTCGCGATGCGTTGCCGGAATGCCCTGGCCTCGGCGGGTCAGGGAATGCAGTGCGCCCGGCGGGCGCATCCGGCCCGGGGCGGAGTGTCTTTCCGGCCTTGTGGGACTGTGCGGCAGTGATCGGTTCGGACGTCCTCGTCCTGTGCCGGGCCGGTACATCCCGCTGGTTGTAATGTGCGTCGCCCGTGGCGCGCGGGGCAGGGCCGCCGCATTCCGTCCGGAATGGCCGCGCGCCGGTGTCCGCGACAAGCATTACTGTAGAGGGCGGTCCATGACAAGCATTCTCTGATGACTGCGCAGAAAATTGCACGTGTCCGGCGTGTGGAGAAATGGCCGGACAGGCCGGGTGGCGGGAAGGGCGGCATTGCAAGGCGCCCCGCAACGTGTTTTACGTCCCCCCGCAGGCCGACGTTGCACGCCGGACGGCATTGTTGCATGGGCGTTTAGCCGCCGCTCGGGTAAACGAAATTCCGGCATGTTGAATATTTTCTAGAGTTTGCCCCGCGCGGGTCGTGACCCGGCAACCCGCTCTGGTGCTGGACTCCCGGGTGCGGGAGGGGGCCTGGTCTCCCTGCGGCAGGTGGAACGGGTGTACTTGCCGTGTCGCAGTTGTTGTGCGGAGCGGTGCATCCAGGTCCTGCCGTCTTGCAGTGTGCCGGTTGCCCGCACGGGGGCGTGGGCGCCTCTCCGGGGCCATATGACGTAATGTTCGGGAGGGGGAGCGGGCAGTGTGGTGCGAACGGTCGGCGGCTGAGGCGGGCACGGCAGACGACAATTTCAGGCAGCCCTGGAGTTTTTAAGAAAAGTCTTTTTTGAAGGAAGGATACGTGGAAATGGCGTGGAAGCTGCCGGTTGCGCAAGCAAGCGGTCACTTATGCCCATATCGCGCGGGTTGAGCAACTAATCGCGCAATCATGCAAGATTGAGCGGTCAATCCGCGCAAGGTTGCGCGACGGGGCTGATTTTTCGCCGGAGCTTGTGAGAAAAATATTTATTTTATATTTTACTATGTTGAAGATGTTTTTCGTGGGGCGTCATGGTTGGCTGTCGCGCAATGGCACGGGCTGTGCTCAGGAAGGGGGCAAGGACGTCGCGTCAGGCTGACGAACCGGCCCGAGAAGATGCCTTGCGAAAGCGTGGACACGGAGCGCAAACCTCCAACGGAGAGGACCGTCATGAACATCACCTTCGAAATCATCGGACAGAGCTGCGACCTCGCACTGCACCCCGTTTCTCCGCAGACGGCCGAGGCCATCCGCACCAAGGGGCGCGAAATATACGCCGAAAAGTACATGAACTGGTGGCGCAAGGGGAACACCCGCACCTTCGGCATGCGCCTTGGGCCCGACAGCCTGGCCCGCCTCTTCGTGGACGGCCGCCAGACCGAACTGGACGAAAGCCTGCTGTACCGCGACGTGACCACCATCCGCCGCCGCATGTACCTGAACAGCAAGGCCAAGTATCTTGCCGTGCTCGGCTATGACGACGAGTGGTGCGCCTTCAAGTGGATATGGCACGACGTGAAGAATTTCGACCCCGCCAAGTTCAGTTTCCAGGTGCTGAACTGGGACCGCGTGATGAAGACGCAGGGGTACAACGTGGTGGACAACGTGTTCTACGACGGCCACCTGGCTGATGACGATTCGTGGTGCAACCCCAGCGGGTTCACCCTCATCGATCCGATGATCATCGACCTTGCGGACGTGCGCCGCGAGGTAGAGGCCGAAAAGGCCGGCGGCAGCAAGAAGGCGGCGTAACAGCGCCGCACACAGGCACTCCCGGTTGGGGTTCCCGCCCGACCGTTCGTCAGACCCGCACCCGTAGTAGCCCTACCCCTCCCTGCCCGAGAGCGGAGGTCCCCACACCCTCCGCTCTCCCCCTCCCCCAGGGCCCGCCGTCCGTAAGCGGCGGGCCCCGCCTTTTCTTCGATCCGGGTGCCGCCTGATGCCATGGCGAGTGGGCCTTTTTACTGGCGTGGCATAAAAAGTGAGCGCTCACCTTTTTTTTGGTAAATGAAAAAAATCACAATAAGAGCGGAAAACTGCCGGGAAGTCGCATGGTTCCGCATAAAATGGATTGTGTGCCCAATTGGGAATGATGCCGGGAGAATGCCGGTCCGAGCAGGGGGGTGTTTTTAGAATCTCTTGTAATCAAGCATGTTAGCGTACTATATAAAAATGTGGCGCACGCTCGTGTGGATAGCGTGAGCACGAGGTTTTGCGATAGGTTGAGTTGACAAACAACCAGGTAAGGGGCAGTGTCAGGCTGTCGACGCTGTGTGAACAACCAGTACAAGCGACCCCGCCCTGTGCCTCCATCGGAACCTGCCCGTTCATCACGATGGAGGCGACGCCCCCCGGCAGACGGCCATGCCGCGCCAGGGGGAGGCCGGAAAGCCCCCCGACGGAACGCGGTACGCGGCATGCATCCATGTACGGAGTGCCGGGCCGGGCGAAGCCGGGGTGGACCGGAAGGGACGCGGGTGGCGGAAGGTGTTCAGGCACGGCCGTCGGCGCGATGCGCGAGAGCGGCGCGGGGCACAGGCGGCGCGCCGTCCCACGGGACGGCGGACGGGCCCACCCCACATGCGATCTCACGGAGGGATCGCACGGCATCCGGGCGGCCGCACCGGATGCAGCCGGAAACCGAGAGGGCGCATCGGCAACGAAATGGAGTTGGATCATGAACGTTACCCTTACCATCACCGGCAGAAGCTGCGACCTGGCTCTGCACCCCGTCTCGCCGCGCACGGCGCTGGCCATCCGCGCCAAGGGGCGCAAGATCTACGCCGAGAAGTACATGGACTTCTGGCGGCGCGGCAACACCCGCAATTTCGGCATGCGCATCGAAGCCGACACCAAGGTGCAACTCTTCGTCGACGGGGCGGAACAGACCTTCGACATGGGCGCGCTGCTCGGCAACGTTTCCACCAGCATGAGCAACCTGTACCTTGACAGCAAGGCCAAGTACCTCGCGGTGATGGGCTTTGCCGAAGAGGTGTGCAGCTACACCTGGACCTGGAAGAACGTGGAAGCCTTCGATGCCGTCCGCTTCATGACCTGCATCACCGACTTCGGTCCGGTGCTGGGCAGCGCCATGCGCGCCATCGACGAAGTGCGTTACGACACCCTGTGTGCCGACAACTTCGCGTGGGACAACCCCGGCGGCTTCAACCTCATCGATCCGGTGGTGCTGGACCTCGACCAGCTTCGCCGCGTGGCCCGCGCCGCCTAGCGCGCAGCGCGCCACCGCCGCCCACGGGCGCACAGTGACCATCAGGGGGGGGCCGCAGGCTCCCCCTTTTTGCATGCAGAAACCCCCGCGCCGGGCGCGGGATTTTCCGCCTGCCATCAAACCGTCCCTTGCAGGGGCGGTCCTGATCCATGGCTGCATGCCCGGTACATGCGGGAAACAATGCGTTTCAGGTCGGCAATGCGCGCGGCCGGGCTTGCAATGCGCCTCCCGGACATGCCACTATGAGCACCCGGCCGAGCGCGGCCCCGCCGTGCGCAGGCCGCTTTGCGCGGCGCGCATCAGGCCTCCAGCGGCCGGAACATCCCGCATTGCACGGAAGGTACGATGGAACTGCCCCTGCTCAAGGAATTCGTGGTCATCTTCGGCCTTTCGGTGGCCGTCATCTATCTTTGCCACTACGTGAAGGTGCCCGCCATCGTCGGCTTTCTGCTGACCGGCGTGGTGGCCGGGCCGCACGGACTGGGGCTGGTCAAGGCCGCGCACGAGGTCGAGATCATGGCCGAAGTGGGCGTGGTGCTGCTGCTGTTCACCATCGGGCTGGAACTTTCCCTGGGCGAACTGATGCGGCTGCGCAAGCCGGTGTTCCTGGGGGGGCTGGCGCAGGTGGCGCTGACCATCCTGGCCTTCGCGGGCGGGGCGGAACTGCTGGGCCTGCCCCACGGCACGGCGGCGTTCATCGGCTTTCTGGCCGCGCTGTCATCCACGGCCATCGTGCTCAAGCTGTTGCAGGAACGCGCCCAGATGGACAGTCCGCACGGGCGCATTTCGCTGTCCATCCTGATCTTCCAGGACCTGGTCATCGTGCCCATGATGCTGCTGGTGCCGTTCCTGGCGGGCAAGGGCGGCGAGACCGGGCCGTCGCTGCTGTTCACCATGGCCAAGGGGGCGGGCATCATCCTTCTGGTGTTCCTGCTGTCGCGCAAGATGGTGCCCGCGCTGCTGTACCGCATCGTGCGCACCCGCAACCGCGAGGTGTTCCTGGTCTCCACGCTGGGGTTCTGCCTGGCCATCGCCCTGCTTACCTCGTCCATGGGGCTTTCGCTGTCGCTGGGCGCGTTCCTGGCCGGGCTGATCATGGCCGAATCGGAGTACAGCCACAGCGCGCTGGAGGGCATCATGCCCTTCCGCGACGTGTTCACCAGCCTGTTCTTCATTTCCGTCGGGATGTTGCTGGACTTCAACTTCGTGCTGGACCACCTGCCGCTGGTCATCGGCGTGACGCTTTCCGTACTGGCCGTGAAGTGCCTGCTGGCCAGCGGGGCCACCCTGATGCTGGGCTACCCGCTGCGTCCGGCCCTGATGGTGGGCCTGGCCCTGTGCCAGGTGGGGGAATTCTCGTTCGTGCTGGCCAAGGCGGGCGTGCGCTACGAATTGTTCGACCGCACCCAGTACCAGCTGTTCCTGGCCGCCAGCATCATGACCATGGCGCTGACGCCGTTCCTTATTGCCGGGGCCCCGCGCATGGCCGGCGCGGCGGTGCGCCTGCTGCCCGCGGGCACGCGCCTGGCCCGGCGCGACGAGGAGGCGGCGGCTGAAGAGGCGGGCCGCGCGCACAGCGGCATGAACCTGACCAACCATCTGATCATCGTGGGCTTCGGCATCGGCGGGCGGCACCTGGCCCGGGCGGCCAAGGCGGCGGGCATCGACTACACCGTGCTCGAGATGAACCCCGACACGGTGCGTACCTTTGCCGCCAAGGACGAGCCCATCGCCTACGGTGACGCCTCGCACCCTGCCGTGCTGGAACAGGCGGGCGTGGGCGCGGCGCGGGTGCTGGCCATCGTCATCTCCGACCCGGCCGCCGTGCGCAGCATCACCGACACGGCGCGCAAGCTGAACCCGTCGCTGCACATCGTGGTGCGCACCCGGTTCATCAGCGAGATAGCCGCCCTGCGCGAACTGGGGGCCAACGACGTGATCCCCGAGGAGTTCGAGACCTCGGTGGAAATCTTCACCCGCGTGCTGAGCCGCTATCTTGTGCCGCGCGCCGAGATAGAGCGCTTCGTGGACGAGGTGCGCACCGAAAGCTACGACATGCTGCGCCAGGTGGACATCCGCACCGAGTCGCTGGCCGCGCTGTCCACCTATTTCACCGACTTCGACCTCAGCGCCATGACCGTGGACGCGGGCTGCATGCTGGACGGCATGACCCTGCAACAGGCCGACCTGCGCCGCCTGCACGGCCTGACCCTGGTGGCGGTGAAGCGCGGCGAGGACGTGCTGCCCAACCCCGACGGCACCCTGCGGCTGATGGCGGGCGACGTGGCCTACGTGTTCGGCCCGCACGCGGACATCGCGGCCAAGGCCGGGCTGTTCGCGGCCCGGCGGCGGGCCTGGGAGGTGCCCGGCGAAGGGGGCGCGGAGGACGCGGAACCCACGGAACCCACGCGAAGGGGCCTGGAGGCAACGCTGGCCGACGGTTCCGCCCCGGCGGACGGCGCGGAGGCCGCGCCGGGTGAGGATGCCGTCGCCGCTCCGGTCGAGGCCACGCCCGGCGATAAGGTCTGATCGCGCAGGCTCCCCGTTCGCGCACGGCCGCGCCGGATCGGGCCAGGTCAGGCCGATCGGGTTGGTATTCCTGAACATGACAGCCCTCGCGAAGGTACTCCTTCGCGGGGGCTATTGTTTGGCCTGCGGAGGCTGTGCCGGGGATGGCCCGGCACAGTGGAAAGTACGGGCGGGGCAGATATGGGCGGGCGTCCGCATGGTGTCGTGCATGAAGTCCAGGATGCCTCGGGCGCGGGCCTGCCACGTGAAATCGGGGGCAAGGGCGGCATTGGCTTCGCGCATGGCGGCGAGGCGGGCGGGCGCATCCGGCCCGGTGGCGAGTTCGAGCACGGCGGCGGCAAGGTGTTGTCCGGAAAGCCCGGCACTGACCACGCAGTGGGTACCGGGGATCAGCGCTTCCGTTGTTGAGCGTACAGGGGGGAGAATGATCGGTAACCCACAGCCGAGCGATTCCGTAATCTTGATTTGGGAGTAGAATGATGCATCCGAAGAAGCGGGAACGATGCTGGCATCGACACCCGCCAGGGTTTCGCCGACATGGCTCGGTGCCACGCGCCCCGTGAGGATGATGCGTTCTTGCCACAGGGGCACGCATTCCACCCGGCGGCGGAAGTCATTCATGTCGGGCCAGGTGACTCCCCCGATCAGCGCCAGCCGGAAGGTTTCCGGCAGGTGAAGCATCATGTCCAGCAGGTGGCCAACGCCTTTGGCAGGTGTGATGGAACCGAAGTATCCGATGGTGAAGTGTTGACGTCTGTTGATGTCTGTTGATGCTGAATGGAAAACATTTGGATTGTATCCTGCAGGTGCAACAAAGGCGGGGCCATTGTATCCAAACTTTTTCCTTACGGTATGCAAGATTTCGGAGTGAACGCAAACGATCCCGCAGGGGTGTTGCAATACATGGCAGAGAAGCTCGTCGTGCGTGATGTCGTGCAGTTCAAGGAACAGGCGTATTTTTTTTCCGAAGATGCTCGCCATGCGCAACAGCGCTGCGGCGGGCTTTGGTTCACGGGCAAGGAATACGGCGTTCGGGATGCGCAGCGCGCTGGCGAGGCGGGCGTGGAAGAAGGCGTCGTACAGCGTGGGGCCGCGAAAGGGGATGGTGCGCAGGCGTAACGCGGGGGGCAGGTCCACCGCGTAGTCGTCGGAAAGGTGTTCTGCCAGCGTCTGTCCGGTGCCACGCCGCATGGCCGGGTATATCTCCGTTTCCACGCCGCAGGCGGCGAAGGCGGAGGCCATGTTCACGGCCTGGATGTGGTTGGCGGCAGCGTGGGGAAAGCGCAGCTTCTTGGCGATGACGAGGCGCATGCGGAATGGGGGGTGGGACGCTGGCCGTGGAGACGCGGTGCGGTGATTTCACGCGGCGGCGGGAAAGCCGATGCGCCGGGAGGAGTACGGGAGGGGGGACCGGCCTGCACGACAGGTCACGACGTAAACGGACGGAAGCTGCCGCCCCCGCCCGTCGCGGTATCCACGCCTGCCTGCGGTCCGCCGGATTCCGGCGTTCGCTGCCAGCGTATTGATGAGGTCAACCAGACGGTTGCGCCCGTCCTCGTCCTGACCGGTGGCAGCGTTCATTGCAGCGCGCACGGCAGGCATCAGCCCTGCAAGCCCGCTGTTGTCGCCACCTTCAAAGAGAGAGTGTTGCCGTTGCCGCATGTGGTTGGCCGTCCGCTGGGGTGGTGGGCCAACGTCCAATCATTATCTGGTCATGGACGTTGACCCTCGGTTACGGGCGGTTTAGGTAGAGTGTGCGACAACTTTCCCTATCGCCCGCAAGCTGAAAATATCCTTTTAGCGAGTAAAATCAAGCAAAGGTTCACTTGCAGGCTTAATTTTTCAAAAAAATTTGCAAATATTAGTAAGGTCAAACAGTTATGACCATGCTGAAGATTGCAGATTTGCTTGCAGGTGCCCGTCATGGAAGATGCAAGTTGGAACGAAATTCTTATGCGCCTGTACGAGGCCACCGGGACAAAGACAGACGCCGCCCTGGCAACGGCTCTGGGCCTCTCGCATCAGGCGGTCTACAGCGCAAAATCAAAATCAAAAATTCCACCATCATGGATTTACGAGGCCGCACGGCGCTACGCTGTTTCGGCGGACTGGTTGTTCTTCGGGCGCGGGCCGATGTACCCCGATGGGCAAGCCACCCAGGCAACGCTGCCCGGCCCGGAGGTAGCTCGCAGGCTCTTGGCGTCCCGACCACAAGGACAAGAGGTTGCCTCCGGAAATCTGGGCGGGCCTGAGCCCGGCTGCGACATGGTGCTCGTCACCAAGGTAAAGGCGCGCCTTGCCGCTGGCGGCGGCAGCCTGGAGGCCAACGGAGAATCCGTGTGCCGCTATGCGTTCCGCTCCGACTGGCTGTGCCGCAAAGGCTCACCGGCCCAGATGGTGCTCATGGATGTGGTCGGCGACTCCATGGCCCCCGACATTCAGGACGGGGACATGGTCCTCATTGACCAGGGCAAGACCGAGATCATCCCCGGCGCGGTCTACGCCGTGGGTGTTGACGACGCCGTATACGTCAAGCGGCTGGAGGTTCTGCCCGGCCGCCTGGTCATATCCAGCGCCAACCCGGCATACGCGCCCATAGAGGTTCACCGCGAAAGCCGGGACATGGAAAGCATCCGCGTCATCGGCCGCGTCCTCTGGTGGTGCCACGAAGCGCACTAGCACCGCATTTTCAGGCAAATTTCGTGTCGAATCAGACACGCACACACGTGCGCCGGGCACGGCCAGGCACGCCGGAACGGACGGGCAAAACTGAGCCGCAGCGGGCAGGCGAGCTGCGAGAAATCTTGCCTTGCATGAAAAAAACCGGGCCGAAGTCCGCGATGAAATCTCATCTTGGAATTCGACCCGGTTTTCGCGCGCCAATCCGACGAAGCCCGCACCGGTCCTGCTTTCGTCGTGCATTCGTCCTATTCGATCACGTCGTTTCCTCGTGTCTCAAGCCACCTGCCCCCTAACAATGCCCCGCCGCGCGGCCTACAACTTCCTGACCTCGGCGTACCAGCCGCCCGCCTGTTCCAGCAGGCCGTACAGGCGGCCCACCAGCGCGTGCGGGTCGGCCAGGTAGCCTTCCAGCAGCAGGCTGGCCTCGAACAGTTGCAGGGTGGCGTTTTCCACCATGGGGTCGGCCGGGTCGGCCTTGTGGATGCGCAGCAGGTTGCGCAGGATGGGGTGGTCGCGGTTCACTTCCAGCACCTTTTTCGGAATGGACTCGTCGCGCTGCATGACCTTGAGCAGCTTTTCCATGGACGAGGTCACCGTGCCGTCGGGGCTGACCAGGCAGGCCGGGCTGTCGGACAGGCGGTGCGACACGCGCACCTCGGTCACCTTGTCGCCCAGCAGTTCCTTCATGCGGGCCAGCAGCGCGTCGAAGGCGGCGGCGTCGGATTCGGCCAGCGGTTCCGCCTCCTTGCGTTCCTCCACGGTGGGGAAGGCGTCCAGGGTGGCCGCGTCGGCGTGCTCCACGGCCTTCAGGGCGAAGTCCTTGTAGCTGCCCAGCGCGTCCATGACGAATTCGTCGATGGGCTCGTACAGGAACAGCACTTCCAGCCCCTTCTTGCGGAAGATTTCCAGGTGCGGGTTCAGCCGCGCGGCCTCGCGGTTGGGCGCGGAGATGTACCAGATGTCCTTCTGGCCTTCGCGGGCGCGGCCGATGTAGTCGTCCAGCGAGGACAGCCCCCTGGCGTCGTCGTGGTGCGAGGTGTTGCAGCGCAGCAGGCCCGCGAACTTCTCGCGGTTGGTCCAGTCGGTGTGGCCCAGCTTGAACACCTTGCCGTGGCTGCGCCAGAATTCGGCGTACCTGTCCGCACCCGCGGCGGCCAGCTTTTCCAGGTGGCCGAGCACCTGCCTGGTCACCGTCTGGCCGATCTTGCGGATGACCACGTTCTCCTGCAACGTCTCGCGCGAGATGTTCAGGGGCAGGTCTTCCGTGTCCACCACGCCCTTCACGAAGCCGAGGTATTCCGGCAGCAGGTCCTTGTTCTCGCGCTGGATGAGCACCCGGCGCACGTACAGGTCCAGCCCCCAGCGGTCGCGGCCCATGCCGAACAGCTCCTGCCCGCGCGGCGGCACGAACAGCAGCGCGGTGAACTGCACCGGGGCGTCCACGGAAACGTGGATGGTCTCCAGCGGGGCGGCGGCATCGAAGGTGAGGTACTTGTAGAAGTCCTCGTACTGCTGCGGGGTGACCGAGAACTTCGGTTCGCGCCACAGCGCCGGGGTGGTGTTCACCCGCTCGCCCTCGACCATGATGGGGAAGGGCAGGAAGTTTGAGTGCTTGCGCACGATGGATTCCAGGCGGTGGCGTTCCAGGAATTCCGAGGCGTCTTCCTTGATGTGCGCCTCGATGACCGTGCCGCGCGCCGGGGCGCCGGCCCCGTTCCCGCCATCCGCCCCGCTCCCGCCATCCACCCCGGACACGCTGAACGAGCCGGAACCGTCCGATTCCCAGACGTGGGCGGCAGCGCCGGGCTGGCACGAGCGCGAGGTGACGCGCACCTTGTCCGCCACCATGAACACCGAATAGAAGCCCACGCCGAAGCGGCCGATGATGGACGCGGCGTCGGTGGGCGCGGAGGAAGCCGGAGACGCGGGGGATGCGGCGGACGCGGCGGACGCGGATGCGGCCTCGCCGTCGGCGTCTCCGTCAGCATTGGCGGCGTCGGAGCGGGGGGTGCCGTTCAGGCCCTGCTCTATCCCATGTTCGGCCATGAACCGTTCCGAGCCGGAACGGGCGATGGTGCCCAGGTTGTCGATGAGTTCCTGCCGGGTCATGCCCACGCCCGTGTCGGCGATGCGCAGGATGCGCGCGTCCTTGTCCACGCTGATGGCGATGTCCAGCGGCAGGTCGGGCGCGGCCACGGTGTCGCCCCGGCTCTGGAAGAAGCGCAGCTTGTCCAGGGCGTCGGACGCGTTGGAGACCAGTTCGCGCAGGAAAATCTCGCGGTTGGTGTACAGCGAGTGGGTGATGATGTGCAGCAGCTTCTGCACCTCGGTGCGGAATTCGTGGGTCTCGTGCGCGGCGGCGGTCATGGTCTCCTCCTGTGAAGGCGTGATCTGGTGAACGAAAGGGGCACGGCGCGCGTGCCCGGAATGTTATGCAATTGTTCCGTGCCGTTGCGGCCGGAAAAGTTCCCTGTGCAGATAGTGCCGGAGCGGCGCGTGTCAAGACGCCGTGCCCCTCCCCGAAGTGAACTGCGCCGCCGGGGCGTCCAGCTTGAAGCGCAGGCGCAGCACGCCGTTTTCGAAGTCGTGCGAGATGAGCCGGAACGCGCCCACTTCCGCCGTGTTCCGCACGTGGGCGCCGCTGCACGGGCAGGCGTCGAACTCGCCCACCTGCACGATGCGCAGGGTGTCGCCCGCGTCGTCCGGCAGGCGGCCCAGGTCGAAGCGGACGGCCGCCTCCGTGCGGTCCATGTCCACGGCGGTGACCGGAAGGTTGCCGGACAGCACGCGGTTCACTTCGGCCTCTATGGCGCGGGCCTCCGCATCGTCCAGTTGGTGGTCGAAGTGATAGTCGCACTTGGATTTTTTCGGGTTGACGTGGGCGCTGAAGCAGCGTCCGCACCCGTAGCGGGCCACCATCACGCCGTTCAGGACGTGCTCGGCGGTGTGCATGCGGGGGGCTTCGTCCTTGCTCATGGCGGTCTCCGGAGTGTTGCGGATGTGGCGTTGGCGCGGGTGGCGTTTACCTGGGGCATGGGGTAGGTGTGTGGCGAACTTGCGGCGGCGGTGGCGACCGCTCTCGCAAAGGTACGTCCCATATGGACCGGCCGCCGCGCCGGGCAAGAATACAGGAGAGGATGCATGGATTTCAAGGTGCTGGCCGACCTGGTGGAGAACGGGCTGCCGTTCCAGAAGCTGCTGGGCATCAAGGTGGCGGAGATGGAGGCGGGCCGGGTGAAGCTGTACATTCCGTACCGCGAGGAGCTTGTGGGCGATACCCGGCGGCCCGCCCTGCACGGCGGGGTCATCTCGTCGCTGGCCGACGTGTGCGCGGGGTTCGCGGTGTGGACCAAATGCCGCATCGAGGACCGCATCGCCACCATCGACCTGGTCATCGACTATCTGCGGCCCGCCTCGGCCAGCGACCTGTACGCCGAGGCCACGGTGAAGCTGCTGGGGAACCGGGTGGGCAACGCGCAGGTGGCCATCTGGTCCGCCGACCGGCCGGACAGGCACGTGGCCGAGGGGCGGGGGGTGTACAACATCAGAAGGGGATAGCGGCGCGTTCGTCTGCCCGCCCGGCCCGATCCGGTCCGATACGATCCGGCCTGATCCGGTCTGGCTGGACATGGCTGGACAACAGGGCGGCTTTTGAATAAAAGCAAGTATTGAGCCATGTTGTAATTATTTTTGTGTAGCGCTTACCATTAGTTCCCATCTGCTTTCCGTTCCGGGGGGAACGGCAAGTCACCGCGCGGCCGTGGACGGCGCGCCCGCCTATCTTCCGAACGTCTGTGCCATACCAAAGGATTGTCATGCGTTCATTTTTTGCGTCATTGCCGATGCGGATGAAGATATTCGTCATCATGCTGCTTCCGCTCGTGGCGTTACTGGTGTTTTCCGGCTCGCACGTCATGGGCAAACGCGCCATCGTGGTCGAAATGCAGAATGTGGCGAGTCTTGCCGCCCTTTCCGTGGCCATTGGCGACGCCGTCCATGAACTTCAGAAGGAACGTGGCCTGTCGTCGGGGTTCGTCGCCAGCCGGGGCGAGCGGTTCGGCCCGGAACTGGCCTCCCAGCGGCGCGGGTCGGACGATCCGCTGGACAAGCTGCGCGCGCGGCTTGGCGCGTTCCCGGCGGGGAACTTTCTTCCGGAGGTAAAAACCGCCCTTGGCAAGGTGGAGGGCGAACTCGGCGGCATCCGCGAGAAGCGCCGCGAAGTGGACGCGCTGTCCCAGAAGCCGGCCGGGATCATCGCGTCGTACTCCGCGACCATAGCCGTGCTGCTGGAGGTGAACGCCGTCATTTCGCGCGCCAGCACCGAACCGCGCGTTCTCGGGCGCATCGTGGCCTACGATGCGCTGCTGTGGGCCAAGGAGTACGCGGGGCGCGAACGGGCCACGCTCAACGGCGTGTTCGCGCAGGGAACGCTTTCGGGCGATCTGTACCGCGCGTGGCTGGCGGTGCTTGCCGCGCAGAACGAGCGGCTTGCCTCGTTCAGGGCGCTTGCCGGTCCGGAAGACGCCGCCCTGCTGGAAAGCAGGCTGACCGGCCCCGCCGTGGCCGAGGTGGCCCGGATGCGGGAACTGGTCATGACCAGGACTCCGGGCGAGGCGTCTGGCGGCGATGCCGCCGAGTGGTTCAAGGCGTCCACGGCGCGCATAGATCTTTTGCGTCAGGTAGAGGTGGGGCTGGCCGATTCCCTCATGCAGCTCACGAACCGTCTCGGCCGGGACGCGCGGACGGACATGTTCGTCTACGCCGGGGTATCCGGCATGGCCCTGGCCGCCACGCTGGCCGTGGGGCTGCTGGTTTTCGTCTCCATCAACACGCCCTTGCGCCGGGCCGTGGCCTTTGCCGAAGCCGTGGGCAAGGGCAATCTGGACCACCCCCTGGACGTGCGGCAGACGGATGAGATAGGCACGCTGTGCAGCGCCATGGGGAACATGGTCGGAAACCTGAAGCTCAAGATCGCGGAAGCGCAGACGCAGACGCAGCTTGCGGCCCAGGAAACGGAACACGCGCGCAGGGCGCAGGCCGAGGCGGACGAGGCGCGGGCCGAGGCGGAGCGCGCGCGCCGGAACGGCATGTTGCAGGCGTCGGTGCGCATGGAAGACATGGTGCGCAAGCTCACCGGGGCCTCGGAGGGCATCGCGGCCCAGGTGGTGCAGTCCAGCAAGGGCGCCCAGGCGCAGAAGGACCGCGTCACCGGAACGGCGCTGGCCATGGAACAGACCAACGACTCCGTCATGGACGTGGCCCGTAGCGCGGGACGGGCTTCGGAAATATCGCACGACGCCCGGCAACTGGCCAGCGACGGCGCCGCCGTGGTCCGCCGCATGGTGGGCATGGTGGGCGAAGTGCGCACGCAGGCGTTGCAGCTCAAGGGCGACATGGAAATCCTCGGCTCCAACGCCGCCAACATCGGGCAGGTGCTGGGGGTCATCAACGATATCGCGGACCAGACGAACCTGCTGGCGCTGAACGCGGCCATCGAGGCCGCCCGCGCGGGCGACGCGGGGCGCGGTTTTGCCGTGGTGGCCGACGAGGTGCGCAAGCTGGCGGAAAAGACCATGTCCGCCACGAAGGAAGTGGCCGAGGCCGTGCTGGGCATACAGAAGGCCACGCGGACCAATGCCGAGAGCGTTTCGCAGACCGTGGGCAGCATAGAGAACGCCACGAACATGGCCGAGGAATCGGTCCGGTCGCTGGAGCGGATCGTGGACATGGTGGCGCACACCAGCGACCAGATCCGGTCCATCGCCGCCGCCGCGGAGCAGCAATCCGCCGCAAGCCGCGAGATCAGCGGTTCCCTGGCGGACATCAACGCCATCGCCAACGAAACCGCCAAGGGGATGGAGCATTCGGCCTCGGCCGTGGAGGAGCTTGCGTCGCTCGCCAGGTCGCTGCAACAGCTGGTGGCCGAGATGGCTGCGGAGGGGCGGGCCTAAAGGTCGCGCCGCGCCACGCGCGGAATGTGAGAAGCCGTATTGCAAGAGCGGGTTCCTGCCATGGCAGGAACCCGCTCTTGCA
>NZ_JBAIYT010000005.1:0-137850 GCF_036763125.1 Nitratidesulfovibrio sp. 1201_IL3209 | reverse complement strand
GAAGAGGAACTTCGAATTACACCTCAAAGAATGTGAATGGCGCTACAACAAGCCCCTGCCCCAACTCATTGCCGAACTGAACCGACTGGTATCAAAAAACAAAGACCTGATGGTCTAGAGCCTTAGGATTTTCGTTCGCTGGCGAGGAAAACGAGCCTGCCATGAGGGAGTATACTCTTATCGTATTCGACCGATATGGCAGGTGAAGTTTGACGAAGCCAGCGGGCGAAAAGACAATTTGGAAACACCCCCTACACCCGCGCGCGCAACCCTGTAAGAAAGGTGGCCTGGTCGGCGGTATAGTCCATGATCTGCGACGCCGCGCCGTCCTCGCTCCACCAGGCGCTCATGGCTTCCATCTGCAGGCGGGTCTTCACGTCCTGGGCGGAATATCCTTCCGCCTTGCGGGCCTTCTCGAGGTTGGACAGGGTCTGGATCTTCTGGAGTTGCTTGACCATGTCCGGATTGTCCTTGAAATACTGTTCGATCTTGGCCTTGTCCGCGCTGTCGGTAATCACCGAGACGCCACCGGTCTTCTCGTTGGTGACCACCCGGAATTCCACGTTCTCGTCCACGCCCAGCTTGGTCAGGTCTTCGCGCACCTTGGCGGAAAACTCCTCCTCCAGTTGCTTGCGGTAGTCCTCCACCATGCTGAAGGTCAGCTTGCCGGTGGCGTTGGGCGAAATTTCCTTGAGCACGGCGGAAAGCTGGGACAGGTAATCCAGCGAAAGGCCGGTCACCGTGTTGCCGGACGCGGAAGACGACGACGCGCCGGATGACGAGGACGACGAGGACGACGTGGTGGAACTGCCGTCGGTGTAGTTCGAAAGGTCGATGCCGTACGTGCCGTAGCTGCCGTAGCCGTTGATGGGCGAGATGGACATGCTGCCTCCGGGCGGACGATTTTGCCGGGTTCCGCCTTTACATTGCTTGATGCATCGCCCATGCCAGCGCGGACTCACTCTCCTCGCTGCGCCGGCATCCGGGCCGCGCGCCGGCGCGCCGCTCCCGCACGTCGCCACGCACGTATATGCGCCAGCACATACCGTCGTGCCCGTAGGCAGCGAAACCATTGGACGCCGGGGTTGAAACGGGCTATCGGGGCGGTAACGGACATCCGCGCGGCGCGCCCCCATCCTCTCGCCATCCGGTCGCCAACTGGTCGTCATCCGGTTGCCGATTGGGCTTCCTGCCGCGTTTCCGCAAGCCGGGTCCACGTCCGGCCGGAGCCACGGCCGTTCCCGTGCCATGCGCCCCCGCGCCCGGCAGCCGGACCGGCCGCGCCGCGTTTGCCGCGCATTGCCCGCAACGCCGCTCCGCCCACCGCAACCCACGAGACACATGTCGCAAACCACCACCGCCGCCACGCTGGAATTCGACGACGCCGCGCTGGCCAACCAGTTGTTCGGCGCTCACAACGCCAATCTTGCCCTGATCGCGGAAAAGTCGGGCGTACGCCTGGACACGCGCGGGGCCACCGTCACCGTGGACGCGGACGACGCCCGCGTGCGCCAAACGGTGCTGAACCTGCTGGCGCAGTTGTACGGCCTGCTGAAGTCGGGCCACCCCGTGTACCCGCGCGACATGGCCTATGCCTACGGCATGCTGGACCGCGACCCCTCGGCCGACCTGCGGCGCATCTTCCGCGACGCGGTGTTCGTGGTCTCTCCCCGCAAGACCATCACCCCCAAGACCCTCAGCCAGCGCGACTACGTGGCCGCCCTGCGCGAGAACGACATGGTCTTCGCCGTGGGCCCGGCGGGCACCGGCAAGACCTATCTTGCCGTGGCCGTGGCCCTGTCCATGCTGCTGGCCAAGAAGGTCAAGCGCATCATCCTCACCCGGCCCGCCGTGGAGGCGGGCGAAAAGCTGGGCTTTCTGCCCGGCGACCTGGTGGAGAAGGTGAACCCCTACCTGCGCCCGCTGTACGACGCCCTGCACGACATGCAGGACTTCCAGAAGGTGGCCGACATGCTGGAGACGGGCATCATCGAAATCGCGCCGCTGGCCTTCATGCGCGGCCGCACCCTGAACGACGCGTTCATCATCCTGGACGAGGCCCAGAACACCACCCAGGAACAGATGAAGATGTTTCTCACCCGCATGGGCTTCGGCTCGCGCGCGGTGATCACCGGCGACATCACCCAGATAGACCTGCCCGCATCGGGCAAGGCCGACGCGCTGTCGCGTTCCGGCCTGGTGCACGCCCTGCGCGTGCTTGAAGGCGTCAAGGGAATCCGCTCCATCCGCTTCCACGAAGACGACGTGATCCGCCACCCCCTGGTGGGCAGGATCGTGCAGGCCTATGAACGCCACGAGACCGCAGACCCGCGCTAGACCCAGAGCCCTGACGGCCGAATTCGTGGCCGCGCCGTTCCGTTGGCTGGCGCGCCACCAGGCCGGGCCGGGGCTGTTCTTCTTCTGCCTGACCCTTGCCGTGCTGGCCGTGCTGGCCGGGGCCAACCTGTCGCCCTCGGTGCGGCTGTACGTGGCCGGAGAGGTCGCCTCGCAAGAGGTGACGGCCGACCGCGACCTGCTGGTGGAGGACGTGCAGGGCACCCGCGCCCGGCGCGACCAGGTGGCCCAGTTGCAGCCCGCCGTGTTCGACCTGAGCCGCGAGCCCATCACCGCCCTGCGCCAGCGGGTGCACGAAATCTTCCTGGCCGTGAACCACGCCGACCCGGCGGAGCAGGAACAGTTGCGCTGGCAACTGGCCGAAGCCCTGGGCACGGAAATCACCGAACGCACCCTGAGCGTGCTGGCCAGCGAGGAATTGCAGACCCTGGTGACCACCCGCGCCCTGCCGTGGGTGGAATCGCGCCTGGCCGAAGGCGTCTCCGCCGATACGCGCATCGTGCTCCAGTTCAAGGGCGGGGTGCTGCTGCGCGACCTGGGCAGCGGCGGCGAAACCCTGCGCACCGACTTGCAGAACCTGCACGACCTGCGCTCGGTGGTCTCCGAACTGAGCCAGAACCTGAAGAACGAGACCAGGGCTTCGCTGGCCGTGCGGCGCACCGCCGTGTTGCTGATCTCTCCCCTGCTCTCGCCCACCCTGACCCTGAACCGCGAGGCCACCGACGCCCGCGTGGCGGAAATGACCGCCGCCGTGGAGCCGGTGTTCTACCGCATCCAGAAGGGCGAGGTGGTGGTGCGCCAGGGCGAGCGGGTGAGCCGCGAACAGCAGCTGAAATTGCAGGCCCTGTGGGCCCGCAAGGGCGAAAAGGTGCACCTGGCCACCGTGGCCGGGGTGCTGGTCACCTCTCTGCTGCTGGGCACAGGCATGCTGTTCTCGCCCAGCGGTCGCATGGGCTCCGCCGTGCGCCAGAAGGACCTGTTCTTCGTGGCGCTGCTGCTGCTGGTGTTCGCGCTGATGTCCAAGGGGCTGACGCTGCTGGGCCAGCGGGTGCTGGAGCAGGGCGCTGCGCTGACGCCGGAAGTGCTGGCCTTCGCCTTTCCCGTGGCCGGGGCGGCGGGCTTGGCCGCGCTGATCTTCTCGGCCCGGCGCTACTGCGTCACCGGCCTGCTGCTGGCCTTCTTCTGCACCGTGTTGGCGGGCGGAGGGCTGTCCCTGTTCATGTTCTATTTCCTGGGCGCCATGTGGAACACCTGGCTGGTCACCCGCGCCCAGACCCGCCAGGACGTGGTGTGGAGCATGCTGCCGCTGTGCGCGGGCCTGGCCTTCGTCTGGCTGGGCGCCACGGCGCTGGGGGGGCACGTGGACCCGGCCGCGCTGGCGTGGGGGCTGCTGGCCGTGGTGGTCAACGCCATGCTCTCGCTGCTGCTGCTGTTCGCGCTCTCCCCCATCATCGAGCTGTGCCTGGGCTACACCACGCGCTTCCGGCTCATGGAGCTGATGAACCTGGAACAGCCGCTGTTGCAGGACCTGATGGTGGCGGTGCCCGGCACCTACCACCACTCGCTCATCGTCTCGAACATGGTGGAGGCCGGGGCCAAGGCCATCGGCGCCAACAGCCTGCTGTGCAAGGTGGCCGCGCTGTACCACGACATCGGCAAGCTGAGCCGCCCGGAATACTTCATCGAGAACCAGTTCGGCGGGCGCAACAAGCACGACAAGCTGGCCCCGTCCATGAGCGCGCTGATTCTCACCTCGCACGTCAAGAAGGGCGCGGAACTGGCCCAGCAGCACCGCCTGGGGCAGGAGATCGTGGACATCATCGGCCAGCACCACGGCACGCGGGTGATCCGTTACTTCTACCAAAAGGCCGTGAACCAGGGCGAAAACCCGCGCGAGCAGGACTACCAGTACCCCGGCCCGCGCCCCCAGACGCGCGAGGCGGCCATCGTCATGCTGGCCGACGCCGTGGAGGCGTCCAGCCGCACGCTGGTGGACCCCACCCCGGCGCGCATCAAGGGGCACATCGACACCATCGTCAAGGGCATCTTCGCCGAAGGGCAGCTTGACGAGTCGGAACTGACCTTCAAGGACCTGCACAAACTGGGCGAGAACTTCCACCGCATCCTTACCGGACTGTTCCACCAGCGCATCGGCTACCCCGACGCGGCCAAGCCCGGCCAGCCCGACCGCAGTCCCGATCGCGACGCGCCCAAATGCGGCGAGAAGGGCGCGGAAAAGTGCCCGGAGAAAACCGGGGACAAGAGCGGGGCCGAGAAAAGCGGACAGGACAGGAACGGCAAGGCGGCGGAGAAGAGCGGCAAAAAGGCCGATGGCCCCTGCCCCGCCTGTCCCCCTCCCTGCCCGGCCAGCCCGGCATGCCCCGTCTGCGAAGAGCCGCAGCCGCCCATGCCCTGCTGCTACGGCACCCTGGACGGCGGCAACGGCGATGGCCCGGCAAGGGGAGACGAGGCCGCTGCCGCCCCGGCGCGGGAGCCGGAACCGGCGGGTACGCCGGCGGACGGCCCGGCCGCGCCGCCCCTCCCCCCCGACGCCCAATCCGGTAAGTCCGGCAAGCCCGGCTAGGCCGCCATGCTGGTGCTGCGCCGCGCCCCCGGCCTGGGCTGGATGCTGCCCCTGGCCCCCTGCGAACTGCGCGCCGTGTTCGCGGCCATGCTGGACGCCACCGGCCTTGCCGGATGCACCGTGGAACTGGACCTGGTGGGCGACGACGAAATCGCCCGCCTGAACGCCGCCCATCTTGGCTGCACCGGTCCCACCAACATCTTGTCCTTTCCCGCCGGTGACGGCGTGCCGCCGGTGCCGGAAGACGGCGCGCCCGTGCCGCCGCCCATGCCGCCGGAAGACTTCGCGCACGATGCTCCTGACGGCGGCGGAGAACCGGAGGGTTCCCCCTGCCACCTGGGCTGGCTGGTGCTGTCGCTGGACACCTGGCGGCGCGAATGCCTGCTGTACGGGCAGGAGCCGGTGGAACACGCCCTGCGCCTGCTGGCGCACGGCCTTGGCCACCTGGCCGGGTACGACCACGGCCCGGACATGGACGGCTTCACCGACGCCGCGCAAGCCGCCGGGCAGGCCGTTCTGGGCTGAGTGCCGTCCCCTTCCATCCCTTGCCGACAAACGAAGCGGGGGCGGAGGAACCTTTCCGGTTCTTCCGCCCCCGCAGTGCGTTCGGCGTCCGCGTTCCGTCTTGTGCCGCGCCATGGCCCGGCAGGACCGCGAACTATCCGAGTTTCTTCTGGAGCAACTCCGTCACCAGGGCCGGGTTGGCCTTGCCCTTGGTCTTGCGCATGATCTGTCCCATGAAGAAGCTGATCAGCTTGGTCTTGCCACCCTTGTAGGCTTCCACTTCGGCCGGGTTTTCGGCGATGGCCTCGTCCACGGCAGTCTCGATGGCCGAGGTGTCGGAAATCTGCACCAGCCCGCGCTCCTTCACGAAGGCTTCGGGCATGGCCCCGGTGTCCACCAGTTCGCCGAAGATGTCGTTGGCTATCTTGGCGCTGATCAGCCCCGCCTCCACGATGCGCACCAGTTCGCCAAGGGCCTCGGGCCGCATGGCGATGGCGTCCACCGTCACCGCGCGCTGGTTCAGTTCGCGCAGCAGCGCGCCCTGCATCAGGTTGGCCACCTTCCTGGGCTGGCCGCAGGCGGCCGTGGCCGCCTCGAAGAAGTCGGCCAGCCCCCGGTCCGCCGTCAACACGTCGGCGTCCTGCCCGGACAGGCCGTGCTGCTCCACGAACCGGGCGCGGCGGGCCTGCGGCAGTTCCGGCAGGTCGGCGCGCCAGCGGGCCAGGTCTTCCTGGGCGATGCGCACGGGCATCAGGTCCGGGTCGGGGAAGTAGCGGTAGTCGTGGGCTTCTTCCTTGCCGCGCATGGACACGGTGACGTTCTTCACCGCGTCGTACAGACGGGTTTCCTGCACCACGGCGTCGCCGTCCTCCAGCACGTCCTGCTGGCGGGCGATTTCGTACTCGATGGCCCGCTGCACGTTGCGGAACGAGTTCAGGTTCTTCAGTTCCGCGCGGGTGCCGAACTCCTGCTGCCCCTTGGGCCGGATGGATACGTTGGCGTCGCAGCGGAAGCTGCCCTCCTCCATGTTGCCGTCGCAGATGCCCAGGTACACCACAATGGCGTGCAGGGCCTTCAGGTAGGCCACGGCCTCCTCGGCGCTGCGCATGTCCGGCTCGCTGACGATCTCGATGAGCGGCACGCCCGAGCGGTTCAGGTCCACGTAGCTGGCGTTGTCGCCCGCCGAATGGATGTTCTTGCCCGCGTCGTCCTCCATGTGGATGCGCGTGATGCCCACCCGGCGCGTCTGGCCGTTCACCGTGATGTCCAGGTGCCCGTGCTCGCAGATGGGCGTTTCGAACTGCGAAATCTGGTAGCCCTTGGGCAGGTCCGGATAGAAGTAGTTCTTGCGCGCGAACACCGAAACCGGGTTCACCGTGCAGTTCACGGCCATGCCCATGCGCGCGGCGTATTCCACGGCGCGGGCGTTGGGCACCGGCAGCACGCCGGGCATGCCGGAGCACACTTCGCACACGTTGGTGTTGGGGGCCGCACCGAACGCGGTGGAACAGGAACAGAACAGCTTCGATTCGGTGCGCAACTGGGCGTGCACCTCCAGCCCGATGACGGCTTCGTACAAGGCCATGACGAATCTCCTGAACTACTTGTCTTGCGGCGTAATGGGCGGCGGCGTTTTCACGCCTCCGGCTGCCGCCCCCTGCACCCCCATTTATGGGGTCAAGGGACGGTAGCCGTTATGTGAGCGCAACGCGCGAACATTACGGATAGCGATCGCAAAGCGTCGCGGTCCCCTTGCGGGGGGCCGGGGGGCAGCGCCCCCCGCTCACACGATTCCTACCCCTTCACGTTCCTGTACAGCTCGGGGTTGAGGCTGGGATCGTTGTACATCTTGAACTGGTAGTACGCCTTGGGCTGCTTGCGGCCTTCCAGGAATTCCCCGGCCAGGTCCAGCACGGCCTGGGCCAGGTCGGCGCGCTGCTCGCGCAGCACGGCCAGCTTGTCGGCGCAGCGCTGGCGGTGTTCGGGCGCGGCGTCGGTCCGCTCGGTCTGCTCTTCCATGTGGAAGACCTTCAGGCTGAGGATGGACAGCCGGTCCACGGCCATGCCCAGCGATTCGGTGTTGTGGCGCGGGCGCCGGCCGGGGGCGGGCGCGGGCAGCAACGGGCGCAGCAACGCCACCAGGCAGGCGTCCACCTTTTCCATGTAGTCGTTGCGGCGCTGGTTCAGGCCGTCGATGGTGCGCTTGCAGCGGGCGATGACATCCGGCCCCACGTCGATGCGGCGGGCGGTATCCTCCACATGCCACAGGCGGAAGTTCATCAGGTGCTGGGCCAGCACCAGCCGGTGCAGCAGGGAGGCGTCGGCCACCGTGCCCGCCGTATCCGGCGCGTCTGCCGGGTCTGGCGCGGGCTCGTGCGCCGGGGGTTCGGCCACGTGCCAGGCGGCGGTGGCCCGGTGCTGGGCGTCGAAGCATTCCGTGAGCAACGTCGCCACGGCATGGGGAGTCTGCATCGTGTATCCTTGAGGCTGGGTTATCCGCTGATGCCCACGTCGAAGTACTTGCCCACGCCGTATTCGCGGCGGCGGAAGAAGTTGTCCGGCGACGGGCCGATGATCTGGAGTTCGCGGTGCTTCTTCTGCATGTCGAGGGCGATCTGCATTTCCTTGGTGCAGCCGGTGGAGTAGGTGGAATCCTTGCCCGACCACACCGAGGGCACCTTGCGTTCCTGCAACGCGAAGCTCGTCTCTATATCCTCAACGGTCTGGAAACGCCAGACGTCGATGAGCCCGCTGCGCTGGACCCGTTCCCACATGAACATCAGGTCGTCGCCGTCCATGCCTTCCTCGAAGTGCTCGGCGGGGTTGATGATGAAGGTGGTGTCCAGCTTTTCGCGCAGGTGCCGCACGAAGGTATCGACCACGGTGATGGCGGTTTTGGTCTGGCCGGGAATGGAGCCGATGATGCAACTGTAGAACATCACGGCCTTGCCCTGCTGGCGCGCCTCGCGCATGGCTTCGATGATCTCGTCGGCCTTGCCGGCCAGATCCTTTTCCGTGAACTTGCGCACCCCGGTCGCGCGGGGCTTGCAGGTGATGTGGCAGCCGCCGTCGTCGTCGCACCAGAAGCACACGACATCGCGGGTGAACTGGTGGCTGGTGCGCAAAAAGGTGTGGTCGGCGCGCCAGCCCTTGGCCATGACCACGTCGCATTCCTTCCAGGCGCGGGCAAAGGTGACGCTGGCGCGGTACAGGTTCAACCGCTCGCGCGTGCCGTCGGAAACGACCACGAAGCGGTGCTCGCGCAGGTGGCGCAACAGGTCGTTCTTGGTCACCCGGTCGTCGTGCAGCACGAAGGCGGACTCCATCTCCTCCTTCAGCACCGGGTCGGACTCCACGTCCCAGATCATGGGCGCGTAGAAGAAGAAGCCCTCCTTCAGGGCCAGCACCACCTGGTGCCCCATGCGCAGCAGCACGCGGATGATGGCGAGGTCGAACATGACCCCGCCGTCGCCGTCGCACAGGTACAGGATCTTCTTGCGCGGCTCGGTTTCCGGGCCGAACAGCAGGCGCAGTTGGGCGGAAGGCTCGCCCACCGCCTCCAGGGCCTGTTCCACCTCCAGCGGCGAGGGCGGACATTCCAGCCAGCGGCGGCCGCGCATGGCCACGTGCAGCAGCCGGACCAGTTCCGTGAGGTCCAGTTCCCAGCGCATGTCCACGATGTCCTTGCGCGGGTCCAGGGTGGCCGGGGGGCGGCGCAGCAGGCGCTGCAACGCCGGGTCCTGCAACAGGGCGCGGGCCTTGCGGTTGGCGGCCTGCTTGCGGCCTTCCCACGGGTCTTCCTGGCCGGACTGGGTGAGCACGATGCTGGTCAGGCGCTTGACCACCCGCGAGGGGATGGCGGTGTGCTGGCTGATGTGCAGGCGGAAGCGGTGGCGGCAGTACTGCATGATGCGCCGCTTGACCTGCTTTTCGATGTGCGTGGCGCTGCGCACCAGGCGCATGATGATGCGCCAGGCGCGGTTGTACTGTTCCTGCAGGGCGCGGGGCGTTTCCGGCGCGGTGAGCAGGCGGAAGGTTTCGTCCGAGCAGGGCACGTAGACCTGGTCGTCGGCCAGGGCCACCATGAAGCGCAACTGCTCCGGGGTGGCGATGAGCGTGGGGTTCATGAGGTGTTCGAGATTGTTCTCGGTCATGAAGTTGTAGATCCACGCGTCGAAATAGGGGTCCTTGCGCAGGCGGATGTCCCTGACGGCGTCGAACTCGGGCAGCTTTCGCATGGCGACCTCGTGTCGGCGGGGCCGGGTGGCATGGCGGGGCGGCCCCCCGGCAAAGGGCCGTCGCGGAGACGGAGCGGACAGCCGCGCGCCGAACATGATGTCAGGGAGACGCGATGTCCGGGGGACGCGATGTCCGGAGGGACGACCGTGGACTGCGGAAGGCGCGGGCGGCATGTACCGGGCTGCGCCCAGGCCCCTAAGCCTGATCCTTGATGAATCCCTTGGCCTTCAGCTTGCGGTAGTACGAAAGTTCCTCGATGGCGGCGAACAGCATGCCGCCGGGCGCGCGCTCCACGTGCACCACGTCGCCCGTCTGAAGGGCGTAGCCCTCCTGCCCGTCCTGGGTCAGGTAGACCTCGGTGGTGCGGTCGCGCACCGTCACCGAAAGGCGCGCCTCGCCGGGCAGCACCAGCGGCAGCAGGTTGTTCAGGAACGGGCAGATGGGCGTCACCGTGTACACGTGCAGTTGCGGGTGCACCAGCGGCCCCCGCGCGGACACGGAATACCCCGTGGCCCCGGTGGGCGTGGAGACGATCAGCCCGTCAGCGCGCAGTTCGCCCAGCCGTTCGGAGCCCACCCGCAGGTCCAGGTTGATGACCCGCGCCAGGATGCCGCGATTGATGACCACGTCGTTCACCGCGCCGCCGGAATGCACCGTCACGCCGTCGCGCTCCACGCGAAAGGACAGGGCCAGCCGTTCGTGCGCGGTGACGCCGCCGGACAGCAGCCGTTCCAGGCTGGCTTCCCAGCGGGTGGCGGAAACCTCGGCCAGAAAGCCCACCTTGCCCAGGTTCACCCCCAGCAGCGGCACTCCGGTGCCCAGCAACCGCCGGGCCACGCCAAGGATGGTGCCGTCGCCGCCCAGCACCAGGGCCAGGCTGCATTCCCGCGCGGCCACGGCCCGGGACACGGCGTCGCCGGTGTTCTTCACCACCTGCGCCGCAAGGCCGCGCGCGGTCAGCCAAGCGCGCATGCGTTCGCCAAGGGCCTCCGCCTCGCGGTGGCCCGACTTGGTGACGATGAGAATGAAGCGAAGCGCGGTGTGCATGGAGTGTTCCTAGTGGAAACCGCCCGCGCCTTCAAGGAATAACCGCGAGAAACACCGCGCGGGACGGCTGGCGGCACCGGCCGGATGCCCATGGACGCAAGGCGGCCCCCGTCTCCCTGCCCTGTTCCGGGGGCCGGACTCGTGGGCTGGTCGGGCGGGTGCACGGTCGCGGCCCCGGCGCGCCCCACGGTTGTCACGTCCGGCCATTTGGTATACTGCCGAGTGGTTCCGCAACATCCACGGGCTGGCCGCACGGCCGCCGCAGAGGTATTCACCGCTCCATGACCGACACCGCCCGCCAGATCGTGCTCGAGCACGCCGCCGAAGGCGCCAGGCTTCGCGAACGCTATTTCCAGCAACACGCCGACCACGTGGTGGAACTGGCCCGCCAGATGGCCCTCACCCTTGCGCGCGGCCGCAAGATCATGTTCTGCGGCAACGGCGGCAGCGCCGCCGACGCCCAGCACCTGGCCGCCGAATTCGTCAACCGCTTCATGATGGAGCGCCCGCCCCTGCCCGCGCTGGCCTTGACCACCGACACCTCGATACTTACCGCAATCGGCAACGACTACGGCTTCGAGCAGGTGTTCCAGAAGCAGGTGCAGGCGCTGGGCCAGGCTGGCGACATGCTGGTGGGCATCTCCACCTCGGGCAACAGCCCCAACGTGGTGCTGGCGCTGAAGGCCGCGCGCGAAAAGGGCGTGACCACCGTGGGCATGACCGGGCGCGGCGGCGGCGAAATGGCCCCGCTGTGCGACTACCTGCTGGACGTTTCCGACCGGCGCACCCCGCTGGTGCAGGAAATCCACATCACCGTGGGGCACCTGCTGTGCCAGCTGACCGACCATTTCCTGTTCGAGAACGTGCTGGCCCTGCAACCATATCTGGAAGGCAGCGCACCGGAATAGACGCCGGAACGGCCCGCCCCTTCCGGCACGGCGCACGCCCGGCATAGTTCCGCCCCGCGTCGCGCGGCCCCGCATGGCACGGGGCTGCGGCACAGCGGGGCAGCCTTTCGCACCGCCTTTGGAGGAGACACGCATCATGCCCATCTACGAATACGAATGCACCGCCTGCGGCAAGAAGTTCGAGGAACTCGTCTTCGGGGACGACGTGCCCCCCTGCCCCGCCTGCGGTTCCGCCCGCACCGAAAAGCAGCTGTCCTGCGCCTGCTTCAAGATGCCCGCGCCCTCGCGCGTGGGGCAGACCGTGACCTTCCCCAAGTCCAGCCGTGGCGGCTGCTCCGGGTGTTCGGGCGGGAACTGCTCCACCTGCGGCTAGCCGTGCATATCCACGATTTCATCCTCTCACCGCGCGCAACCACATGAAGAAACTCGTCATCGCCACCCGGGGCAGCAAGCTGGCCCTGTGGCAGGCCGAACACGTCAAGTCCCGCATCGAGGGCCGTCACCCCGGCGTTTCGGTGGAACTGCTGGTGCTGAAGACCCGGGGGGACATCATCCTCGACGTGCCGCTGGCCAAGGTGGGCGGCAAGGGCCTGTTCGTGAAGGAAATAGAGGAGGCGCTGCTGGACGGCCGGGCCGACCTTGCCGTGCACAGCATGAAGGACGTGCCCATGGAACTGCCGAAAGGGCTGGTGCTGGGCATCATCCCCGAACGCGAGGAGCCGTCCGACACCTTCCTGTCCGTGCACCACGACTCGCTGGCCGCCCTGCCCCACGGGGCCACCATGGGCACCAGCAGCCTGCGCCGCCAGTCGCAACTGCTGGCCCTGCGCCCGGACCTGAACGTGGTGTCCCTGCGCGGCAACGTGGATACCCGCCTGCGCAAGCTTTCCGAGGGCCAGTTCGACGCCATCATCATGGCCACGGCAGGCATGAAGCGTCTTGGCCTTTCCGCGCCCAAGAGCGAAGTGCTGGGCCCGCCCGCCTTCCTGCCCGCCGTGGGCCAGGGCGCGCTGGGCATCGAATTCCGGGGCGACCGGACCGACCTGCGCGAACTGCTGGCCTTCATGGAGCACACCCCCACCCGCATCCGCGTGGAGGCCGAGCGCGGCTTCCTGGCCGGGTTGCAGGGCGGCTGCCAGGTGCCCATCGCCGGGCACGCCGTGATGACCGGCGACGCCACCTTCGCCCTGGAAGGGCTGGTGGCCGACCTGACCGGCGCGCGGGTGATCCGCCGCACGGTGAACGGCGTCAGCGCCCCCGACGGCGCCGCCGCCCGCAAGACCGGCCTGGACCTGGCCGCGCAACTGGTGGCCGACGGCGCCGGGGAAATCCTGGCCGAGGTGTACGGCAGCGGCGAGGCCGCGCACTAGGCCATCTCCGGCTTCCCATTGCAAACATGACGGGCCGCCCCTCCGGCAAGGAAGGGCGGCCCGCGTTGTTATTGATGCCGTCGACTAACGCTATCGACTGACGCTATCGATTGACGCCGCCGTACGGCTATCCGGCCTTCATCTCGTCCACCAGGCGCTTCAGCACCTGGGCCTGCTCGGCCAGCGCGGACACGGCCCGCGCCGATTCGCGCATGGCCTGCGCCGTTTCGCCGGAGATGGTGCTGACCTGCTCCACGGCGTGGTTGATCTCCTCGCTGGCCGAGGACTGCTGCTCCGACGCCGTGGCGATGGAGCGCACCTGGTCGCTGGCCGTCTCCACCAGCCGCACGATCTCGTCCAGCGCCTCGCCCGATTCGCGCACCAGTTGCGTGGCCTCCTCGATGCCCTGCACCGAGCGGTCCACGTTCTCCATGTTCTTGCGGGTGCCCTGCTGCACGCCCCGGATGGCCTCGCCCACCTGCACGGTGGCCTGCATAGTCTTTTCGGCCAACTTGCGCACCTCGTCGGCTACCACGGCGAATCCGCGCCCGGCGTCGCCAGCCCGGGCCGCCTCGATGGCCGCGTTCAGGGCCAGCAGGTTGGTCTGGTCCGCGATGTCACTGATCACGTTCATGATCTGCCCGATGGACTCCGCCTGGCGGCCCAAGTCCTCCATGTCGGTCTTGAGATCCAGCGACTGCCGCCGCACCGAGTCGATGTTGCCCACCACCCGTTCCACCAGGGCGGCGCCGTGGGCGGCCTTGGTGCGCGCCGTGTCGGAAACCTCGGCGGTGTTCCCGGCGTTGCGGGCAACCTCCAGCACGCTGGCGTTCATTTCCTCCATGGCCGTGGCCGTCTCGGAAACGCGTTTGGCCTGCTCCTCGGCGCCCCGGTCGGCCTGCTCGATCTGGGCCGAAAGCTCCTCGGACGCGGACGACACCACCTCCACCGCGCCCTCCACCCGCGCGGCGGCCTGCAACATGCCCTCGCGCTTGGCGCTTTCCGCCTGCCTGCGGGCCTCTTCCGCCTCGCGCATGGCGGCCAGCGCTTCCTGCTCCTTGCGGGCGGCCTGCTCGCTCTTGTCCTCGGCCTCGGCGATCTTGGCCTTCAGGGTGTCCACCATCACCCGCAGGGCGTCGGCCAGTCGGCCGATCTCGTCGCGCCCGCGCACCGCAAGGTCCGCGTTCAGGTTGCCGCCGGCCACCAACTGCGCGAACGACACCGCGCCCCCCAGCGGGCGGGTGATGGACCGCGAGATGAGGATGCCGAGCAGCAGCGACAGCAACGGCGCGCCGATGGCGAGCATGATGGCGGTGTTGTGCGCCATGCGCGCCTCGGCCGCGCTTTCGATCCGGGCGGCGCGGGCCTCCGCCCGCACGGCCTCCTGCACCGCCGCGGCGGCCTCGGCCAGCCGCACATTGGCCTGCACCCCCTTGCCGGTGACCATTTCCGCCGCCCTGTTCATGCGGTCCCCGTCGGCGATGTCCCGTTCCCATTCCTGGATGGCGGCCATGATCTCGTCGTTGGTGGCGCGCACCGAATCCAGCGTGGCGGTGAAGGCGGTCCACTTGTCCTGCACGGCGGACGAAAGGTGCAGCCGCTCCATCTCCCCCCTGGATCTGGCGATGACCTCGCGCGCGAGGCGGATGTCCTCGCGCTGGCGCTCGCGGTCGGCCCTGGGCAGGCGTTCCATCATCAGGGTGCGCTGGGCCACCACTATGCTGCGCATGGCCAGTTCGATGCTGCCCGTGTGGGCCACGGCGGGCAGCATTTCCTCGTTGGACTGTCGCAGGCTTTCGCTGGCGTTCTCGATGGCCAGATACCCGGAACCGGCGGTGACCAGCGTAAGCAGCGAAACAAAAATGAATCCCGCTATCAATCGTAGACCGACGCTGACGTTGTTCATGAATCCCCCGACTTGCTGGTTGTGGTGGAACCCGTTGCGCCGCCGGACCTGCCCCGGCGGCGTATCAATGCGGCAGCAGTATGATGTAGGAAAACGCTTCCATTTCATCCCACGGAAAGAACGCATGGGCGGACATGGCCAGCTTGCGCAGCGCCCTTTCGTGACGCTGGCGGCTTTCGTGGGTGCCGTTGAGGCGCCGCGCCATCCTCTCGAAAAGGATGCGCGGCGCGGGCCTGCCTTCGGTTGCGCCCTCCGGCACGGCCGCCGGGGCGTCCTCCGGGGCGTCCTCCGGGGTGTCATCCGGGGCGTCTTCGGGCAACGGGGCATCCTCGTTGCTGTCGAAGACGACCATGCCGAAGCCGTCCACCACCCGGACCCGCGCCCCCATTGCATGGCGCATCCTGTGCAGCATGGCCACCATGACGCCCAGCTTGCCGGTCACCGTGCGCCGGGAGCGATGGACCAAGGCCACGCCGCCTTCCGCACCGCGCCGCGCCGGGAACACCCGCAGGCTGCGCACCCCGGCCGTGGCGACGACGCCGCGCCGCAGGTCCACGTCGCAGAACGGCAGATCGCATGTGGACAACTGTGTAGCCATGCGGTCCTGGGCCATCCGCGAGACGATCCACCCTTCCCGCGTCATGGCGGCCACCAGGCCATGCAGCAGTTCCGCGTCATCGGTGTACGGAATGCGCCAGTACGGCGGCCTGGACGCGGCCGCCACGCCATCCGGCTCGGCCGGAAGATCTTCGTCACGCAGGACGCAACGGATGAACATGCCGAACGCATCGCGATGCTCGTAGATGGCTTCGCGCAATTTCTCGGGCACGATGCCCGCCACCGCCAGCATGAAATATCTGTCCACCCCCAGCAGGTCGGCCAGATGCATCAACCGCTCCGGCTTCAGGCAGACGTCGTCCCCCCGCTCGATGCGGCTGAGGTAGGAATGGTGCACCCCCAAACGGTCCGCCAACTGGCGGATGGACAGGATCTTGCCGCCAACCATCCGTTCACGGCGTGCTTCTCTGACGAGTCTTCCGAGTAACCTGCCCATCTCGCCTACTTTTTTGTCTATAATATTGTAGCCAGCCAGGTACGGGCAATCACTGTTATAAATCATGGCATGACAAACCGGCTGCCGGTGCGGTCCCGGCCATGTGGAGCGGACAAAAAGGGAGCCTGGCGACAGGAAGGGAAGGACAAAGGGACGCAAAACGGCGGCCTGTCACTGCAACGAGCGACGACTACCAGAAATAAAGACTACGTACGCGTGGAAAACGACCTATGAGGAAGCGCAAGACTCGCCAGGGGTACGCTCGTGACGCTTGCGGAGGCCATGGCAACGGCGTGCCCCCCCCCGGCAAAAAAGAAGGGGCGTTCCCTGCGGAACGCCCCGTGCATGCGCTGGCTCTGCCCGCCCGGATGGGCGCGCACCGGCCGTGTGGCTAGAACGACACCCCCACGGTCAGCGAGCCGAAGTGCTGGCCCCGGTCCTGCCCCACGAATTCCTCGGTGCGGTAGACGTGGGTGTAGGTTATGCGCACCCCTTCGATGATCACCGCAAGGCCGCCGGAAAGGTCGGCCACGAAATACTTCTTCTCCACGTCGTGGCTGTCGCGAAAGGTGTTGCCGTCCAGAAAGATGTCGTGGCCCACCGCCCGCCCGTCGGCCCCGGCGAACAGGTACCAACCCCAGCTTTCGCGCACGCGGGGGTCCGCATCGTCGGTGGGGGCCTCGATGCCGCCGCCGGGCCGGATCAGCGAGGTCTCGAAGTCGCCGGGCAGGTTCCAGCCGAAGCGCACCTCGGCCCCCACGTTGGCCTGGGTCAGCACGTTGCCCGCCGTGGCCCCCGCGCGGGGCAGCACGTCCCAGCCGAAGCCGCGCCCGGTGGACGCGGAGTTCAGCCGCCAGTTGCGCTGCCAGCTCAGCATCAGCCCCGGCTCGTCGTGCAACTGGTTGTCCCACCCCTTTGCCGTGGGAATGTGGCGCAACTCGTGCACTTCGTTCTGGGCCGTCTCTCCCCGCGCCGAAGGCCCCACGATGCCCCCGGTGAATTGCAGGGTGTCCATGCGGTCGCCCTTCTTGGCGTGCAGGCCGATGGCCCCGTACAGAAAGCCCGCGTAGGGCCGGTCGCCGGGAATGTATTCCCGGACCTGGGTGTCGGAGGGGGTGTAGATGGCCTGCCCGAAGGCCACGCTGACGTTGTACTGGGCGTCCGGGTCGCCCGCGAAGGGCAGGCGCTCGATGAGGTCGTCCAGCATGTCGGGCAGCATTTCGTCGTCGGACAGGGTCTTGAGGTCGGGCGAGACGAACCGGGCCTGCACCGCGTTGGTGTAGTACTGGTCGGTGCCGCCGAACAGGTCGTTCTCGAAGTAGATGACCAGCGTGCTGAACGCCTTGGCCTTCCTGGGCTTTTCCGGCTCTCCGGCGTCCGCGAGGCCGCCGTCGACGCCGGGCGCCGGGAACGGAGAAGCCGCAGACGCGGCGTCGGCGGCCAGTGCATGACCGGGGGCGCACAGCAGCAGGGCCAGCAGGCCGCCGCACAATGCCGCGCGCATCAGAAGCGAAGCAGGGTTCATTTGCCGGATTCCGTTTCCCGTGCCCACACGGGTAGTTCCATGTCGTACTGGCGGATCAGCGCGTCGTGCTCGCGCATGGCCGCATAGGACGACGACTTGCGGAACGAGCTGTTGCGGTTGGTGCGGTAGAGCACGTTGAGGTCCCACATAGTGTCCACGTCGTTCCATTCCGGCAGTCGCACCACGTCCAGCCGGGCGGCCTCCAGCCGTTCCATGGTGGCGGCGTACACCGTGGCGCCGCCCCACTCCATGCCCTCGAACACGCCGGGCAGGAACCTGTCGCGCCGGAAGCCTATCAGGTAGTACCCGCCGTCGAAGGCGGGGCCGATGACCGCGTCGTGCAGGTCCAGGTCGTCCAGGGCCTTCTGCACCAGTTCGTGCGGAAAGTCGGGGATGTCGCTGCCCAGCACCACCACGCGCTCGTATCCCGCGCCGTACGCGTCGGCAAGGGCCGTGCGCATGCGCGCGCCCAGGTCGTCGCCCCGCTGGGGCTGGCAGGCGTGCCGGGGCCCCAGCCACGCCTTGCAGGCGGCCAGCGGGCCGTCCGCACCGCCCGCGCCGCCGGGGACCGTGCCCGTGTCGCAACAGATGCGCAGGTCGGCCTTCACGTGGGCCAGTTCGGCCAGCATGTCCTGCACGAAATGGCGGTACATGGCGGCGGCGGGTTCCGCGCCCATGACGGACGCAAGGCGCGTCTTCACCGCGCCCGGCTCGGGATACTTGACGAAGAAGAGTACGCAGGTGTCGCTCATGATGCTCCTTTGCGGGCGCGGTACCAACGCGCCAGTCTCTGCGCCGGAACCCCCAGCGCGTACAGCAGCCGCAGACAGACGTTGCGCAGGGTGCAGCGCACGGCCCCCTCGTCGCGCCAGCGCCGGGCCGAGGTGACGGCCCGCAGGTCCAGCAGGGCCAGCGGTTCGCCCGCCCCGCGCAGGCGGCGCATGATCTCCACGTCCTCCATCAGCGGCAGGTCGGGGTAGCCGCCCATGGCCCGGAACAGCCCGGCCCGGAAAAACTGCGCCTGGTCGCCGTACGGCGTGCGGACAAGCCGGTTGCGCAGGTTGCCCAGCGCCTCCACCACCCGGAACCACGCCCCCGGCGCGTCGATGCCCAAAGCGAACGCCCCGGCGCGAGGGACGAAAGCCTCGGCGCGGGGGATGGAATCGTTGCCGTCCCCATGCCCCTCGGCCCCCAGCGCCCGCAGCACGGCGGGAAAGGCCCCGTCCGGCAGACGGGTGTCCGCGTGCAGGAACAGCAGCACCCGGCCCCGGGCCACGGCGGCCCCGGCGTTCATCTGCCGGGCCCTGCCGCGCGGCGCGGCCACGGTGCGCACGGGCAGCCCCGCGACTGAAACATCCTTGCCGGACGGGCCGGTTCCGGCACGCCACGCGGCCCCGGCCATCAATGTGCCCAGCGCGGCCAGCGTGTCGCCCTCTGGGGCGCCGTCGGCCACCACCAGTTCCACCGCGCCATCCGGAAGCCCGGCCGCCAGCGCGCGCACGTGCCCGGCCAGTTCCGCGATGCCCTGCGCCTCGTGCAGCACCGGCACCACCACGGACAACAACACCTCCGGTTCCGGGGCATGCGGCGGCAGGCCAACCTCCGCCGGGCGGGGGTCCGCGCCGCGCACTGCCGCCTCGCGGCGCTGCTGCGGGGACTGGGCTGCGGTCATGGCGCGGATGATAGCCGTTCCCGCCCCGGCTGACAAACCCTGCGGGACGTGACAAGCGCGGGGCAACAGGCTAGGCTGAGAAACCCGGCCCCTCGCGCCGGTACGACGCCCCGGCCCCTCGCGCCGGGGCTGGCATTCCATCAAGCCCTTCGCCATGCAGGAGCATCATGACCAAGGTTTCCCCGCTGCCCGCCGCCCGCCTTCGCGCCACGCTCGACCCCGCCCGCATCGCGTGGGAGACCAGCGACGCCATTCCGCGCCCGCCGCGCAACGGCATGCGCCGCACCCCCCAGCCCCGCGTGTTGCAGGCGCTGGAACTGGCCCTGCACATCCGTGACGGCGGCTACAACGTCTACCTTTCGGGAGAGGCCAACCTTGGCCGCACCTACATGCTGCGCGAGTACCTTGCGCCGCGCGCCCGCAAGATGGACACCCCGCCGGACCTCGTCCACGTCTACAATTTCGAGGACCCGGACAAGCCGCGCCTCATCGCGCTGCCCGCCGGGCAGGGGCGCAAGCTGCGCACCGCCCTCACCCAGGCCCTGTCCAAGGCCCGCAAGGAGGCGCCCAGCCGCTTCGAGCACGACGCCTTCGTGCGCAAGCGCACCCTGTTGCTGGACAAATTCCAGACCCAGCGCGCCAAGCTGTTCAAGGAAATGGACACCGTGGCCGGGGGCGAAGGCTTCAACCTGGACATGGACGATTCCGGCAGCCTGACCCTGTACCCCATCGTGGAGGGCAAGCGCCTCAGCGAGGACGAGTACGAAAAGCTCGACGCCACCCTGCGCAAGAGCCTGAAACTGAAGGGCGACCGGCTGTTGCAGGCCATGACCGGCCTGATGCGCAAGCTGACCCGCGCCGAGCAGGACTTCGTGGAGGACGAGCGCACCCTGGAAAAGGAAGTGGTGCGCGAAGTGCTGGACCAGTTCCTGACGCCGCTGGCCGACAAGTTCGCCAAGTCCTGCCCGTGCGACGAGTTGAAGCGCTTCTTCGCCGACATGCGCGAGGACATCCTGGACAACATCGAGGGCTTCGTGCAGCGCGACCTGCCCACCCATCCGCAGCAGCAGCCGGACCTTGGCCCGCCGCCGGAGGACACGTCGTTCCGCTACGACATCAACGTGTTCGTGGACAACGGCGAGACCCACGGCGCGCCCATCGTGGTGGACGACCACCCCACCCCGTCCAACCTGCTGGGGTGCATCGAGCGCGAATCGGAAATGGGCGCGCTGGTCACGGACTTCACCCTGGTCAAGGCGGGTTCGCTGCAAAAGGCCAACGGCGGCTTCCTGGTGCTGCACATGGAGGACATCCTGTCCTACCCCAGCGCCTGGGAAGGGCTGCTGCGCGCCCTGCGTTCCGGCCAGGCCCGCATAGAGGACGCGGGCGACGGGCAGGAATCCACCAAGACCAAGGGCATAGAGCCGGAACCGCTGCGCCTGAACCTGAAGGTGGTGCTGGTGGGCACCGAGGAGATGTACGAGACGCTCCTGGTCAACGACGACCGCTTCCCCAAGCTGTTCAAGATCAAGGCGCACCTCACCGAGGCCACCGAACGCAACGCCGACGGCGTAAAGGTGTACCTTTCGCGCATCGCCCGGATCATCGACGAGGCCAGGCTGCTGCCCTTCGACCGCGACGCCATGGCGGGCCTGGTGGACTACGGCTCGCGCATCATCGAGGACCAGCGCAAGCTGTCCCTGAAATTCCCGGTGCTGCGCGAACTGATGATCGAGGCGTCGGCCCTGGCCTCCATGAAGGGCAGCCCGCTGGTGGACCGCACCACCCTGCACGACGCCATGGTGGCGCGCACCTACCGCGCCAACCTGGTCGAACAGAACTTCATGGACGAGTACGACCGCGAGCTGATCAAGGTGCGCACCAGCGGCAGCGAGGTGGGCCGGGTGAACGGCCTGTCGGTGACCTGGTACGGCGACTTCGAGTTCGGCCTGCCGCACCAGATATCCTGCACCGTGGGCGTGGGGCACGGGGGCATCATCGACCTCGAGCGAGAGGCCGAGCTTGGCGGGCCCATCCACACCAAGGCCATGATGATCCTGAAAAGCTACCTGGTCAGCCAGTTCGCGCGGACCAAGCCGCTGGTGATGACCGGCAGCCTGTGCTTCGAGCAGAGCTACGCGGGCATCGAGGGCGATTCCGCCTCCGGCGCGGAACTGGCGGCGCTGCTTTCGGCCATCGCGGAAGTGCCCATCCGGCTTTCGCTGGCCTTCACCGGCGCGGTCAGCCAGTCCGGCCAGATCATGGCCGTGGGCGGCGTGACCCGCAAGGTGGAAGGGTTCTTCGAGGTGTGCAGCCGCCACGGGCTGACCGGCGAACAGGGCGTGATCCTGCCGCGCGACAACATCGCCCACCTGATGCTGAAGCAGGAGGTGGTGGCCGCCGTGAACGAGGGGCGCTTCTCCATCTGGCCGGTGGCGCACATCACCGAGGCCATGGAACTGCTCACCGGCATGCCCGCCGGGCGCATGCGCGCCGATTCCACGTTCACCCCCGGCACCCTGTACGACAAGGTGGACCGCCGCCTGGCCGAACTGGGCAGGCTGGCCAAGGATGCCTTCAGGCAGAAGCGCAAGCGCTAGGGGCTGTTTCTAAAAGGGCGCGCATCACGCCATCACGCGAAAACGCACGAAGCCCCGGCATCGCCTGATGCCGGGGCTTCGTGCGGGCTATTTCTTCGCGCCGCCCTTGCAGGCCTGCACCAGCACCTCGCCGGGCAGCAGCACTTCCTCGCGGCAGTTCGGGCATTTCACCCGAATCCTGGCGGTTTCCGACGCCGGTAGTTTCTTGCGCATCATGAACACCTTGTGACAGTAGGGGCAGCGCACCCTCAAGCCTTCCGGATCCACCGGCTGCATCACCTTCTCCCCTTGCGTATGCTGGATGCGGTTGCCCCCGCGTGGCCCGTGCACGCCCGCGCCACATGGCGGGGCAGGGTGCCTGCTCCTTCGGACTTCCTATCCGGTAACCGTCGCCGATGCAACAATGGCGGCAGGATGCGCCCGTGCCCACCCGTGTCCGGCCTGCCATGCCGCCGTGTCACCCGTGCCGCCCGTCCGCCTTGACCTTGCCGCCCGTCTGCCTTGACCTTGTTACGTGGACGGGCGTAGAACGCGCCCAACATTCGACCGCCCACGGAAGCCCGATGCACCCGCTGCTGCGCGACAGGAACCTGCACACCATCTTCGGCATCACCCTCACGGTAATCATGGGCGTTTCCAGCGTCATGCCCGCGCTGCCGCTCATGGCGCGCGAACTGGACATTCCGCTGGCCTCGGTGGGGCTGGTGCTGACGGCGTTCACCCTGCCCGGCATCGTGCTGGCCCCCATTGCGGGGGTGCTGGCGGACCGCCTGGGCCGCAAGCGCGTGCTGCTGCCCGCCATGGCCCTGTTCACACTGGGCGGCACGGCCTGCTTCTTCGCGCACGATCTGCCCGTCCTGCTGGCCTGCCGCTTCTTGCAGGGCCTTGGCGCGGCCCCGCTGGGGGTGCTGTACACCACCCTCATCGGCGATCTGTACGAGGACAACGACCGGGTGCGCGCCATGGGCTACAACGCCGGGGTGCTCAGCCTGGGCACGGCCATCTTTCCCGCCGTGGGCGGCCTGCTGGCGGAACTGGGCTGGAACGCGCCCTTCCTGCTGCCGCTGGCCGTGCTGCCGCTGATGGTGGCCGCCGCGCGCCTGCGTCTGCCCGCCTCGCGCGCCACGCAGCGCCTGGGCGACTACTTCCGCTCCACCCTGCGCATCGCGCTTTCGCCCCGCGCGCTGGTGCTGTTCGGGCTCTCGCTGCTCACCTTCGTGCAGTTGTACGGCCCCATGGTCACCTTCTTCCCGGTGCTGGCGGACACCCGCTTCCACGCCGCGCCATCGCGCATCGGAGCCGTCTTCGCCGTGTCCTCGCTGGGCACGGCCATGATCGCCTCGCAACTGGGGCGGTTGTCGGAACGGTTCCCGGCCCGACGGCTGATCATGCTCAGCCACGTACTGTATGCAACCGCCATGCTGCTCCTGCCGCTGATGCCCGGCATGTGGTGGCTGCTGGGGCCGGTGCTGTGCTTCGGCATGGCCCAGGGCCTGAACCTGCCCAACCTGTCCACCATGATGACCTCGCTGGCCCCCACCCAGCAGCGCGCCGCCATCATGGCCGTCAACGGCACCTTGCTGCGCCTGGGCCAGACCATCGCCCCCCTGCTGTTCGGGCTGCTTTACGCCGGGGGCGACCTGCCCGCCGTGTTCGCGGGCGGAGCAGCCGTCAGCTGCATGATGCTGGCGCTGGCCGCGTGGCAGCTGCGGTAGGGGCCGCGCCCTGTCTACACCGCGCCGCCCGGCAACTGCCGGAAAAACCCGCCGATGACGCGACATTCCGACGCACGGACGCACGAAGGGGAGGGAGCCTTTCTGGAAAGACCCCTCCCCTTTCGCAGTGCGACCGTTCAGGCCCCGCATCGCGCGGCCGGTCCGGAAGTCCGGCCTGTCCCCGACCTGTCGGGCGGCCTATCGGGCGGCCAGTTCGATGATGGCCCTGCAGAACGCGGGCAGGTCGTCGGGCTTGCGGCTGCTCACCTGGTTGCGGTCCACCACCACCTCGGCGTTCTCCCAGATGGCCCCGGCGTTGATCAGGTCGTCCTTGATGCCGGGGGTGGAGGTGCAGCGGAACCCGCGCATGATGCCCGCCGAGATGGGAATCCACCCGGCATGGCAGATGTGGGCCACCACCTTGCCCGCCTCGTGCATGCGGCGGGTGAGTTCCAGCACCTTGGGGTCGCGGCGCAGCTTGTCCGGGGCGAAGCCGCCGCTGATGACCAGCAGGTCGAACCCGGCGTCGTCCATGTCGGCGATGGCGGCGTCCGCCTTGCAGGGGTAGCCGTTCTTGCCCGCGTAGGTGCGGCCCTTCTCCGGCCCGGCCACCACCACTTCCGCACCCTCTTCGATCAGGCGCAGCTTGGGGTACCACAGTTCCAGGTCTTCATACACGTCGTCCACGAACATGAGGACGCGCTTTCCCTTCAGCCGTTCCATGTGTCCCTCCCGCCCCGCTCCGGCGGGGCAATCGGCTTGCCGTAACTGAAAGGGGCGGCTTTCGCCGCCCCGTGAACATCGCGCCGCGCCTCTTAAGGGGCTGTCTCCAAATTAGGTTTTTTGTTCGTTGGCAAGGAAAACGAGCTTGGCATGAGGGAGTGCGGCAGCCGTTAGGCGAGCTTGCGAGCCTTAAGGATGGCGACCGCAAAGCGTACTCTTATCGTATTCGACCGAGCCTTAGCCGTTAGGCGAGCGCACAGCGCGAGTCTTACGGATAAGGACAGCAAAGCCATGCCAAGCGAAGTTTGACGAAGCCAACGGGCAAAAGGACAATTTGGTGACAGTCCCTAGATGATACGCTTGCGAATATGGGTGACGAACACCTCCGCGATGACCACCACCGCGAAGATGCATACCAGTATAAGCGCCACGCGGTCCCAATGGAACAGGTTGAGCGCCTCGTCGAGAGCCATGCCGATGCCCCCCGCGCCCACCAAGCCGATGACCGAGGATTCGCGCACGTTGATGTCCCAGCGGAACAGGGCGATGCCCCAGAACGCCGGAGACACCTGCGGCCAGTAGCCCTTCAGGAACACGCTGATCCACGGCGCCCCGGAGGCGCGCAGCGCCTCGATGGGGCCGGGGGCGGATTCCTCCAGCGCCTCGCCGAACAGCTTGCCCACGAAGCCGATGGAACGCACGGCGATGGTCACCGTGCCCGCCAGCGTGCCGGGGCCGAACACCGCCACGAACAGCAGCGCCCAGACCAGCGTGTTGACCGAACGCGAGGAGACCAGGATAAACGTGGCCAGCCAGTTCAGCGCGGGCACGCGGCACACGTTGCCGGCCGCCATGATGCCCACGGGAATGGCAATGCCCAGGGTCATGATGGTGCCCAGGGTGGCGATGTGCAGCGTTTCGATGAGCACCGCGTGCACGCCGCGCTCGTAGTAGGCGAAGTCCACCGGCCACATGCGCTTGAACAGGTCGGCCACCTGCTCCGGGGCGTCCATGAGGAACTCGGGGATGATCTCCACCGTGCGGAACGACCATGCCAGCAGGATGCCCGCCGCGAGAAAGACCGCGAAACGCGCCATGCGCTCCGCCGGGGTGAAGCGTTGCCAGGTGCGCACCTCGCTCATTGGAACACCCCCTTCACCCGCACCGCCACGTACTCGGAAACCATGATCAGGGCGATGATGGCCAGCAGGATGGCGCACACGAAGCTGTAGTCGAAGCGCTGGAAGGCCGCGGCCAGGGTGCCGCCGATGCCGCCCGCGCCCACGATGCCGATCATGGTCGAGTTGCGCAGGTTGGAGTCCACCTGGTAGGTGGAAAAGCCGATGAACCGGTTCAGCACCTGCGGCAGCACGGCGAAGGTCAGCACCGAAAGGAACGGCGCGCCCGCGGCCCGCGCGGCCTCCACCGGCTTGAGCGAGATTTCCTCGATGGCCTCGGCGAACAGCTTGGCCACGAAGCCGATGGACGCGAAGATCAGCGTCAGGATGCCCGCCAGCGGGCCGAAGCCCACGGCCTTCACGAACAGGATGGCGAAGATCACCGGGTGGAACGAGCGGCACACGGCGATGAAGGCGCGCGCGGGCCAGGTCAGCCAGTCGGGCATCAGGTTGCGCGAGGCGGCCAGCCCCACCGGCAGCGAGATCAGCACCCCGAACAGCGAGGAGATGAGCGCGATCTGCAACGACTCCAGCAGGTTGTCGATCAGCAGCTTCCAGCGCTTGAACTCCGGCGGGAACATGGCCCCCAGGAAACGGGCGCCGTTGTCCAGACCCGCCAGCAGGCGGTCCCAGGAAATGTCCAGGATGGACAGCGCATACAGACAGTAGGCCACGGCCAGCAGATAGCCCAGGCGGGCCCACCAGTTGACCGCGAAGGGCGCGGGACGGGCGACGGTTGCAGCGCTCATGCCAGCCAGTCCTCGCCGCCGTAGATGAGCTTGAGGTGGGCGTCGGTCAGGTCGCCGGGCACGCCGTCGAAGACCACCTCGCCCTTGGACATGCCCACCACCCTGTCGGCGAAGCGGCGGCCCAGCGACACGTCGTGGATGTTCACCAGCACGGGGATGTCGTTGGCGGCGGCCACCTCGCGCAGGAGTTCCATGATCTCCACCGAGGTCTTGGGGTCCAGCGACGAGGTGGGCTCGTCCGCCAGCAGGATGTGCGGCTGCTGCATCACCGCGCGGGCGATGCCCACGCGCTGGCGCTGCCCGCCGGAAAGTTCGTCGGCGCGGGCGCGGGCGAATTCGGTCAGTCCCACCATGTCCAGCAAGTCGTAGGCGCGGTCGATGTCCTCGCGCGGGAACTTGCGCAGCCAGGCGCGCCACGGCGAAATGTAGCCCAGGCGGCCGCAGAGCACGTTTTCCATCACCGACAGGCGTTCCACCAGGTTGTATTCCTGGAACACCATGCCGATGCGCCGCCGCGCGGCGCGCAGGTTGGCCCCGCGCAGCGCGCAGATGTCCTGCCCGCTGACCAGGATGCGCCCGGACGTGGGCTCGATGAGCCGGTTGATGCAGCGCAGCAGCGTGCTCTTGCCGGTGCCGGACGGGCCGATGATGGCGGTGGTGCACTGCCCGGCCACGGTCAGGCTGATGTTCTTGAGCACGGGCTTGCCGCGCGTGTATTCCTTGCGCAGGTTCTCGACGACGAGCGACTTGTCGCCCGCGCTGCAGGCGGGGCGGCGGGCAATGGTAGAGGACTCGGTTTCCTTGTGCACGGTGCTGATTCCCAATGCTGCGGGTGATGGCGCTGCACGGCGGCGGCCGGGCATTGCCCGGCGCATGTCATGGCGCGCGACGAACGTATTGCCGACAGGCATGGCGCGTCCCGGCGGAACGCCCCGCTACATTCCGCCGTGCATCGCGCGATGCACCCCCCGGAATGCGGACGGGAAAATCCGGGCATGCGCCCGGACCTGATGACCGGATGGCCGCGCAGCCCGCGCATGCTGCACGGACACGGCGGCGGCACCCCTTCTGCCGACGGACGACAAGGCGGGTGCAGGGCCCGACGCCCGGCACCCGCCATCCGGAATTGCTATTGCTTCTTGGCTTCGGCTTCCTGCTTCTTCTTGGCGGCCTCGGCGGCTTCCTTCTCGGCGATCTTCTGCAGACCGGACTGGTTGAAGGTTTCGCCGTTGGCTTCCGCTATCTCGCGGATGACCGCCCAGTCCTTCTGGTAGGTCACCGGGAAGAACCGGTCGGCCCCGCCGAAGGTCTTCTGCATTTCGGGGGTGAAGCGGTATTCGTGGAAGGCGTCGACGATCTTCTTCACCAGGTCGGGGTTCAGGTCGTGGGCATAGCCGAACGACGACGTGGGGAACACGTCGCTCTGCCAGATGACCCGGTAGTCGGCCTCGCTGATGCGCCCGGCCTGGGCCATGCGCTTGAACACGTCGCCGGCCACGGGGGCGGCGTCGTAGTCGCCGTAGCCCACGCCCAGGATGGACTGGTCGTGCTTGCCCGAATAGACCACGGTGTAGTCCTTTTCGGGGGTCAGGCCCAGCTTGGGGAAGATGGCGCGCGGGGCCAGGTTGCCGGAGTTGGAAGAGGCGGAGGTGTGCGCCACCTTCTTGCCCTTCAGGTCGGCCAGGGTCTGGAAGGGGCTGTCCTTGCGCACGATCATCAGCAGGCGGTAGCCTTGGAAGCCTTCGGCGTCGCCCTTGACGGCGATGGGCACGTAGCCCGCCAGGTTGACCGCGTAGCAGGTGGGGCCGGTGGAAAAGCCCGCGATGTGTAGGCGGCCGGAGCGCATGGCCTCCACTTCGGCGGCATTGGACTGCACGGTGTAATAGATGACCTTCTTGCCGGTCTTCTTTTCCAGGTAGGCCTGGAAGTCGGCGAAGGCATCCTTGTAGACGGCGGGATCTTCAACGGGGGTGTACGTGAACACCAGCGTGCCCGGATCCTTCCACTTCCCCTTGTCCTTGGGGGTATCGGCCACCAGGTCCTTGTTGTCGTCGCAGAACATGGCGTCCAGCGCGCCACGGTTCGCGCACTCGTCGGCGGCCCTGGCGATGTCGGCGGTCATGACGCACAGGCCCGCGGCCAGAACGACCGGAGCGAGCAGCAACTGCATCCACTTCTTTGTCATTGCCTTCTCCTAGATATGGCGTTGACGTTGGAATGATCGGCCCTTGCGGCGTCTCATCCTCGTCACCGAAACGCCGCAAAATCGTCATAGTATAATCCAGAGGGGTTTATTCTCAAAGCATTTTCTGTCCGCCGTACATCCGGCGGGGGGCCGCATGGCGACATCCTGCCGGATGTACGCATGCCCGCGCAAGCGACGTTACCGTTACGCCATGCATGACCACGCGGGCGCCCGTTCCGGAAACCCCCGCAGGTCAGTATCCCCCCAGGTCCTCCACTACAAGCGCGGGCTGCCGGGCGAGTCCGGCAAGATCCTCGCGTCGGGTTTCGCCGCTGAGCACCAGGATGAAGTCCATGCCGGCGTTTTCCGCAAGCAGCTTGTCGGTATAGATGCGGTCGCCCACCATGGCCATCTCGTGGGGCTGGTAGCGCGTGAGCAGCGAACGCAGCAGGATGGTGTTGGGCTTGCCGAACACCATGTCCGGCGTGCGTCCGGTGGCCGCCTCGTACAGTGCGATGAAACTGCCCGCGTCGGGCAGCGGACCCTGCGGCGAGGGGCACACCTTGTCGGCATGGGTGGCCAGGAAGGCCACCTCGGGCCGTTGCAGCAGCAGGCACGATTCCGTGAGCTTGCGGTAGGTCAGTTCCGTGTCGTAGCCCAGCAGCACGGCCTGGCAGTCGGCCCCGGCGGTGAACGCGATGCCGGGCACGCGTTCGCGCAGGAAGGCCGTGAAATTGGCGTTGCCCACCGGATAGACGCGGGTGATGTCCTGTTCCCGCAGATGGTCCACCAGCGGCAGCAGCGGCGAGAGCATGCGGTCGAGCCCGATGTGGATGCCCATGCCCGCCAGCTTGGCCGTGTAGTCGGCAAGGTTCTTTGAGGTGTTGTTGGTCAGGAACTGGATGTCGCGCACCCCCAGGTTACGGCGGATGAAGTCCACCGTGCCGGGGATGGGCCGGTCGCCCAGGTACACCGTGCCGTCCAGGTCGAAGATGATGCAGCGCTTCTGGTCGAGATTCATGAATATCCCATGCAGTATGTGGATGCGGTGCGTTGTCCGGGAATGATGCCGAAGGGGGAGTCCCGGCCGGGTGGCCGGAGGCGGAGTGCGCGGGCACGGAATGCGCGGGGCACGTCCCGGCAGCATGTCGCACGGCCGGGCCTTCGCGTCAACGCCGGGGGGGCTGGTTCCGTGGCCGCCCCGCGCGCGCCTCCATTTCCGATGGATGACGTTTCCCTTCCATTACATACTGTTACAACAATGTTGCAGTGGCACGGCAACTCCATTATAGCTAACGCGCCGCCGGGGGGCGGGCATGCCGACAGGGCGTGCCCGGCCGCATTCCGCCGTGCCCCGCGCGCCACCCGTGGACCCCACCATGGCATGCCCCATGGTACCCCCATGGTATCGCAGAACGCGGCCCGCCCTCTCCCGGCTCCGCGCATCCACACCCTTACTTGCCCCGCCAGGAGCGACCCCACTTGCAGGACAGGCAGACCCAGCCCCAAGACTCTTCCGGAACATCCACCGGGCCCTCCCGCGAGGCCGCCCGCGATTCCGAGAGCCAGGCGCAGCCCTCGCGCATCAGCTATCTCGACGGCATCCGTTTCCGCCGGGTGGTGCGCGCCGCCGCGCACCGCCTCATCGAAAAGCACGGCCATCTCAACGCCATCAACGTGTTTCCCGTGCCGGACGGCGACACGGGCAGCAACATGGCCGGAACCATGAAGTCCATCGTGGCCTCCACCTCGGCCACGCCGGAAAGCTCCATCGGCCGCATGAGTTCCATCGTGGCCGAATCGGCGCTCATGGGCGCGCGGGGCAACTCGGGGGTCATCCTGGCCCAGTTCCTGGCCGGGTTTTCGGAAGGGGTGAAGGACCTGTCGCGCGTCAGCCCCCGCGACTTCGCCGAGGCCGCATCGCTGGCCGCCCGCCGCGCGGTGGAGGCCATCGCCCAGCCCAAGGAGGGCACCATCCTCACGGTGATCCGCGACTGGGCCGACCACCTGCGCGCCAACTGCCACTCCTACAAGGATTTCCATCACCTGCTGCACGATTCGCTGGACCGTGCCCGCCAGTCGGTGCAGGAGACGCGCGAAAAGCTGGCCGCGCTCAAGGCCGCCAACGTGGTGGACGCCGGGGGTCTCGGTTTCGTGTACCTGCTGGAAGGCATCGTGGAATTCACCGAGCGCGGCACCATCAACCGGCGGCGGCAGGCGACCGATGCACCGGGCGCGCCAGACGCCCCCGGCGCAACGGATACGACGGACGCAACGGACACGGCGGATGTCCCGGACGGCGGCGACAGCGCCACCCTCGGCGAGGCCCAGGAACGGGTGGCCGTGCAGGAACTGACCTACGGCTTCTGCACCGAATGCCTGATCCGCACCGAGGCGAACAGCCCCATCGACCGCGAGGAGTTGCGCACCCGGCTGGAGGAACTGGGCGATTCCATCGTGGTGGCGGGCGCCGGGGCCGTGACCCGGGTGCACGTGCACACCGACACGCCGGACATGGTGTTCGCCATCGCCGCCGAATACGGCGAGGTGTCGCACCACAAGGCCGAGGACATGCTGCGCCAGCACCGCGACCTGCTGGCCGCCGTGGCCAGGACCCATCCCCAGGCCGCGCCCGCGCCCACCGGCACCGCCGTGGTCACCGACTCCACCTGCGACCTGCCGCGCGAACTGCTGGACGAATACGCCATCCGCACCGTGCCCCTGCGCCTGTTTCTGGACGACGAGGAGTTCGTGGACAAGGTGAGCATCTCGGCCGACGAGTTCAACCGCCGCCTGCCCTCGTCCCGTTCCGCGCGCACCTCGCAGCCCGCGCCCGCCGATTTCCGCGCCGTGTACGAGGATGTGCTGGCCACCCATGCCGAAGTGGCCTCGCTGCACGTCACGGCCATGTACAGCGGCACCCACCAGTCCGCCGCCGCCGTGGCCCGCACGGTCTCGCCGCGCATCGCCGCCGTGGACTGCCGCACCCTGACCGTGGGCCTCGGCCTGGTGGTGCTGGAGGCGGCCCGCCGGGCAAGGTCAGGTATGGATGCGACGGAGGTGGCCCGCCTGGCCGCGCGCGACGCGGACAACCTGCATGTGTATGTTTCCATGGACACCCTGGACTTCGCCGTGCGCGGCGGCCGCATGAGCCGGGGCACCGGCATGGTGGCCAAGCTGCTGCACATCAAGCCGGTGCTGTGCTTCGACCCGCGCCAGGGCGGCAAGGTGGAGGTGGCGGCCAAGGGCATCGGCCCGCGCCGCGCCGGGGAAAAGCTGTTCGCCCTGCTGGGAAAGGCCATGGACGGCCTGACCAACCCGCGCCTTGCCGTGGCCCATGTGGGCGCGCCGGAAACCGCCGCCCGCTACGCCGCCGAACTCACGGCCCGCTTCGGCGTGGCCCCGCTGTACGTGGTGCCCGCCTCGCCGGTACTGGGCTGCCACAGCGGCCCCGGCGCCTGCGCCGTGGCCCTGCTGGGTGATCCCAAGGCAGACGCCGCCCTGCGGGCCGGTCCGACCGATCCGAGCGAGCGGCCCGGTTCGACCGAGCAGGCCGAGCCAGCCGAGCGGGTCAATCCCAAGGACGACTGAATCCCCGTTCCATCTGCCGGATACTCATGCACCGGCGCGGCGTTTCGCGGCCGCGCCCTTGCCAGACGCCCGGCTTGCGGCTATCTCTTGTTACATGGAAGGCAGAAACGGGGCTCGTCCCGCCCGCCTTCGTCCCGCATTGCAGGCAGCCATGGACCGGCAGCCCCGAACCGGCGACATGACGCCGTCCCCGACCGCATTCCGGACGATAGCGGGGGACGCGGCCATGGCGCCACGGCTTTCGTGCCAAAGGGGGGTGCGCCATGGCGTACGTCTATTCCGATATCTCCACCTTCTCCGGCCGCAGGATGCTGGAAATGGTGCTGGGGCAGCAGGTGCGCTCCGGCATGCGCCTGCAGATCACCGACGAGATCATCGCCCTGTACCTGCGCTCGGTGCAGGTGGCGGAACAGTACCCCACCAAGGTGGTGACGGCCTCGCAACGCGGGGTTCCCCCGGAAGTGCTCCGGGGGCTGATTACAAGCTGGTCCATCTGACGCACGCACCGGCGGTTTCTTCGGAAGCCGCCGTTTCATTTGTCCGCCGCTTTCCGCCGCTTTCCGCAGCCCCCCCCCCCGGCCAGTTCCGTCGTCCCGGCGAGAACCACGTCCGTCCCGGTCCGAACCGCCCGCCCGGCGTATCCGGCACGTCGTGGCCGCCGTGCCGCGCTCCTTCCCCGCCCGTCCGCATCGGGCCGCGCGGCGTCCCATGCCGCGCCGCCGTTGCATCGCCGGGCAGGCCGCGCCATCCGTCCGGCATGCTTCCATTGTTCGCACAACCGTGCAACATGCCGAATTTTTCTTGCCGTGACCCGAGGTTGCGTTTATTGATGGCCCAAACGCGCGCAGGGGCGGCACTCTCACCGCCGCATCATCCCGGCCCCAGCGGCCCGGCCACCATGGAACGGACGCCCTGCTCCGTTGCACCCAAAGCCACCATTGGTGCGGCTATGTCAAAGAAGCAAAAAGGTCAGACCCGCGTCTGCGTCTACCCCGACTGGTGCAAGGGCTGCGGCCTGTGCGTGGCGTTCTGCCCCGCCAAGGTGCTTGTGCTGAACGCCTTCGGCAAGTCCGAGGTGGCCAACGAGGACGAGTGCATCAATTGCGGTTTCTGCGAACTGCACTGTCCGGACTTCGCCATCGCCATCAAGCCGCGCACCCGCCACGGCGCAGGCCAGCCGGACCCGCGCAGCGGATGGAAAGACCCCGAGGCCGAACACGGCCGCGCCTCTCCGCCCGAGCCCACGCCCGAACCGAACCCCAACCCCGAAGAGTGACGCCATGGCGGTGCAACGCAAGAAACGCAAGAGACGCGAACTGTTCGCGCTCGGCAACGAGGCGGTGGCCGAGGGCGCACTGCTGGCCGGGTGCTCGTTCTACGCCGGCTACCCCATCACCCCGTCCACGGAAATCATGGAGGTCATGGCCAACCGCCTGCCCCTGATCGAGGACGGCGTGTTCATCCAGATGGAAGACGAAATCGCCAGCATGGGCGCCACCATCGGCGCGTCGCTGGCGGGTCGCAAGGCCATGACCGCCACCTCCGGCCCCGGCTTCGCCCTGATGCAGGAGCACATCGGCTACGCCTGCATGGTCGAGGCGCCCTTGGTGGTGGTCAACGTCATGCGCGGCGGCCCCAGCACCGGCCTGCCCACAAGTCCCGCCCAGGCCGACGTGCAGATGGCCCGCTGGGGCACCCACGGCGACCACCCCATCATCGTGCTGTCCGCATCCAACGTGCAGGAATGCCTGGAGATGACCGTGACGGCCTTCAACTTTGCCGAAAAGTACCGCACCCCGGTCATCCTGCTGCTGGATGAAGTGACGGCCCACACCCGCGAAAAGATCTCCGTGCCCGACCCGGACGAGGTGGAAATCCTGTCCCGCGTGGAACCCACGGTGCCGCCGGAATGGTTCAAGCCCTACGCCGACACGGCGCGCGGCGTGCCCGCCATGGCCCCCATCGGCTCCGGCTACCGCACCCACGTCACCGGGCTGACCCACGACGTCATGGGCTATCCCACCCAGCGGCCGGACGAGGTCAAGGACGCCATGCTGCGCCTGTTCCGCAAGATCGACCAGTACTACGGCGACATCCAGATGGCCGACGAATATCTGCTGGACGACGCGGAAGTTGCCGTGGTGGCCTACGGCAGCGTGGCCCGCTCGGCCCACCTGGCCGTGGAGCAGGCCCGCGAGCGCGGGGCCAAGGCCGGGCTGCTGACGCTGAAGACGCTGTTCCCCTTCCCGCGCCCGGCGGTGGAAAAGCTGACCCACCGCTGCCACACCGTGGTGGTGCCCGAGATGAACATGGGGCAGATGTCGCGCGAGGTGAAGCGCGTCAACAACGGCCGCACCAAGGTGCGCACCATCAACCGGGTGGACGGGCAGATCATCACGCCCTCCGAAATCCTGAAAGCCATACTGTAGGTGGGCCATGGCGGACGTTACCCAACTCATCCACGACTACCTGCGCCACAACAAGAAGTTCCCCCACGTGTTCTGCGCGGGCTGCGGCCACGGCATCGTGCTGGGATCGCTGATCCGCAGCGTGCACGCCCTGGGCCTGCCCAAGGACGACGTGGTGCTGGTGGCGGGCATCGGCTGTTCCGGCCGCATGGCCGTGTACGTCGACTTCAACACCGTGCACACCACCCATGGCCGGGCGCTTACCTTCGCCACCGGCATCAAGATGGCCAACCCCAAGCTGAAGGTCATCTGCGTCATGGGCGACGGCGACGCCCTGTCCATCGGCGGCAACCACCTGATCCACGCCGCGCGGCGCAACATCGGCGTCACCGCGCTGATCCTGAACAACCAGATCTACGGCATGACCGGCGGGCAGTGTTCGTCGGCCACCCCGCAGGGCGACATTTCCATGACCACGCCCTTCGGGTCGCTGGAAAAGGCCTTCGACATCGCGGACATGTGCAAGGCCGCGGGCGCCAGCTACGTGGCGCGCGGCACCTCGTTCCACGCCATCCAGTTGGACAGGCTGATCAGCTCGGCCATCATGCACCCCGGCTTCTCGGTAGTGGAGGTGTTCAGCCCCTGCCCCACCCAGTACGGACGCAAGAACAAGTTCCGCAACGCCGTGGACATGTACAAGTGGCTGAAGTCCAACACCGTGAAGGTGGAAACCCTGAAGGATCCCACGCAGAAGCCCGAGGACGGGCGCATCCCCATCGGGGTGTTCCGCGACGTGGACGAGCCGGGGCTTGAGGAACGCTACTTCGAGCTGCAACGCAAACTCATGGGGCAGAACCGATGAAGGCGCCGCAACCCATAGACCGTTTCGAAATCCGCCTTTCCGGCCTGGGCGGGCAGGGGCTGATCACCCTGGGCCGCCTGCTGGGCTCGGCGCTGGCGCTGGGCCACGGCTACTACGTCACCCAGACCCAGAGCTACGGGCCCGAGGCGCGCGGCGGCTCCAGCCGCGCCGACGTGGTGGTGAGTTCGCGCCCCATCAGCTACCCCAAGACCGAAAGCCTGGACCTGCTGGTGGCGCTGAGCCCCGAGGCATGCAACAGCTACTACCGCCTGCTCAAGAAGACCGGCATCCTGCTGGTGGACACCACCCTGGTCAAGCACGCGCCCACCAACGTGTACCTGGGCCTGCCGTTCACCCAGATGGCCAGGGAGCAGATCGGCAATCCCATGACCATCAACACCATGGTCATGGGCGCGGTGACGCACCTGCTGCCCTTCGCCGACCCCAAGGTGATGCGCAAGAGTCTGGAGGCCAACCTGCCCGCCAAGATCCGCGAGGTGAACGCCAAGGCCTTCACCCTGGGCCTGAAGCAGGCCCAGCGCCACTTCGGCGACGCGGGCGGCATCTGGGCGGCGGCGGAGGAGAATGGGCAGCATTCCGAAGACGACATCATCGTCTAGTAGGCGCGCCCGTTCTTTTGCCCCCTGTCTGCGTCAGGCTCGTTCCGTGCGACGGTCGAATATGCCAGAATATGCTCCCATCGCCCGCAACTCGCCTTCCTTGACAGGGAACAAAATTCCAGGGTGCGCCAAGAACGAGTGCTGAGGGCATACGCATCGCGGCCCCTGACAAGAATAAAAAACCCTGCCTTTCGGGCGGACCACGGATTCGACCATGAGCACGACCATCGAAGAATTGACGGTGAACTACGAGGAAGACGGCCAGCTTGTGGTCAAGGAACTGGACAAGGCCGTGCTCTCCAAGGGGGCATGGACCACCATCCTGTTCCGCTACCGGCAGTGGGATCCCAAGACCGAGGACTACGGCGCGGACAAGTACGTGGTGAAGCGCTACAAGAAGATGAGCGGCGAATACCGCGCCCAGTCCAAGTTCAACATCTCCAGCGCCGACCAGGCCCGCAAGATCGTCGAGACGTTGCAGGGCTGGCTGGACGAAGACCCCACGGCGTAACGCCACGGCTGGGAATACCCGAACGCAACGGGCGGGACCGCGCAACACATCGCGCGGCCCCGCCCGTTTTCTTTGCATCGCGGACCTTCCCAATGGCGGCGTACTCTGCCCTGCCGCCAGACGCAAACGACCGGCCCCCGTTGCCGGAAGCCGGTCGCGTCACGTGCATGCGTCAGCCGGTCGTACGCCGCCTACTTCATGCCGCGCGCCTTGGCCACGGCGAACTTCTTGGCGTCGATGCCGTACTTCTTCACCTTGTAGTTGACGATGCGGTAGCTCACGCGCAGGTCGCGGGCCGCCTGCAACATGTTGCCGCGCGCCTTTTTCAGCGCGTCCACCAGCAGTTCCTGCTCGAACTTGGCCACCGCCTCGCAGAACGAGAGGTTGGTGTCCGTGGCGGTGGATTCCGCCGTCTGCAACGAGGGCGGCAGATGGTAGGTGCGGATGACCTGTTCGTCGCACACCAGCACCGCGCGTTCGATGCAGTTCTTCAGTTCGCGGATGTTGCCGGGCCAGTGGTACTGCGTCAAGAGGTCGATGGCCGGGGTGGAGATGCGCTTGATGCTGCGCGAATACTCCTCGGAATAGATGCGCAGGAAGTGTTCCGCCAGCGGCAGGATGTCCTCGCGCCGCTCGCGCAGCGGGGGAATGAAGATGGGGAACACATTGATGCGGTAGTACAAGTCCTCGCGGAACAGCCCCCGTTCGACAAGTTCCTCCAGCGGCTGGTGGGTGGCGCAGATCAGGCGCACGTCCACGGTGATGGTCTGTTCGCTGCCCAGGCGCTGGATTTCCTGCTCCTGAATGGCGCGCAGCACCTTGGCCTGGGCGTTGGGCGACAGTTCCCCCACCTCGTCCAGGAACAGGGTGCCCTTGTTGGCCAGTTCGAACAGGCCCTTCTTGGTGTGCACCGCCCCGGTGAACGCGCCCTTCTGGTAGCCGAACAGTTCGCTTTCCACCAGTTCGGAGGGCAGCGCCGCGCAATTCAGCTTGATCAGCGGCATCTCGCGCCGGGGGCTGGCCTGGTGGATGGCCTCGGCCAGCAGTTCCTTGCCGGTGCCGGATTCGCCGCGCAGCAGCGCCGTGGCCCGGCTGGGGCCGACCTGCGCCGCCTGGTTCAGCACCAGACGCATGGCCTTGGACGCGGCCACCACGTTGGCCGGGGTGAACCCGATGTCGTTGCTGTCGCCCACGATGAGGCCCTGGGTCATCAGGTGCTTCTGGCGGGCCATTTCCTCTTGCAGATACGAGGCGTGGTTGGCGATCATGCCCGCCACCACCTCCAGGAACCGGCAGTGCGATTCCAACTGCGGCATGGGCACCGAGGGGGTGTCCACGCTCAGGGTGCCGATGACCTCGCGGCCCTGCCGGGGTTCGTCGGCGGGGCCCAGCACCGGCACGCAGATGAAGGCCAGGTTTTCCTGCTCCTCGTCGGAGCGGCCGAACGCCTTGTTCAGGAACGCCGGATGGTCCTTGATGCGCGGCACGATGACCGGCTGGCCCGTGGAGAACACCTGCCCCGTCACGCCCACGCCCGGCTCGTATTCCACGTGGTCCGCCTTGGTGGGCGTTTGCGACAGGCTGAGCTTGAGGGTGCGGGTCTCGGGGTCGAAGATGACGATGTGCGGCCGCTGGAAGTCATGGTTTTCAGCCAGCGTGCGGAGCAGCGACTTCAGGGTGGACTGAAACGGCCGCTGCGGCCCCATGTCGGACACGATCTTCTGGAGCGTGCCGAGATAGGGCTGAAGGCGCTTGTCGTCGGTGATGGTGGTCATGCGGTCAGCTCGCGGAGGTGACGGCCCGAACGCCCAGTTCGACCGCCCTCAGGTTCATGTCCATGAGTTTGGGGGCAAGATGGATGCGGATGGCGGCTTCCAGCGCGTCCGGGCCGAAGGGCAGCAGCCCCGTGGCGCAGGCCGCGCCCAGCAGCACGCTGTTGCCCGCCTGCACCGACCCGGCCTGAAGGCCCAGGGTGCGGCACGGCAGGAACCACGATTGCGCGGCGCAGCCTTCCACCTTGGCGCGGATGCGCGCCATGTCGGGGTAGGCTTCGCGCCCGGTGGAAACGCCCACCGGCGGCAGCGGCTCGGTGTTGGACAGCACGCTGCCCCCGGCGGCCAGGTGGGTCATGCCGCGCAGGGTTTCCAGCGGCTCGAAGCCCAGGATCAGGTCCGCCTCGCCATGGCCGATCTTGGGGCTCATCCAGCCGCCGAGCAGGATGGTGGACTCCACCACCCCGCCGCGCTGGGCCATGCCGTGGATTTCGCCGGAGGTCACCTCCAGCCCCTGGTCCAGGGCGGTGCGGGCCAGCAGGGTGGTGGCGGTCAGGGTGCCCTGCCCGCCCACGCCGGTAAGGTAGATGCGGATGCGTGCCGCGTTGCTCATGCGTCGCTCCTCTTGCGGGCCTTGATGGTGTCCGCAACCTGCAGACAGACCATGCAGCCGCCGCAGAGGTTCTCGTCCACGTGGATGCCCGTGTCGTCGCGGAAGAAGGCGGGGCAGGCCAGGTGTTCCAGACAGTCGGCCACGGAAGGACTCTGTTCGGCCACGTACGCCACCTGGTTGCGCGGCTTCTTCAGGGTGCGCCGGGCGTAGAGCACGCACGGCTCCTCGGCGATGATCACGCGCACGCCGGAACGTTCCTTCATCTCCGTCAGGGCCTTCATGGTGGACTTGACGTTGAAGGGCCGCACCTTGACCACGTCGGCCACGCCGCAGCCGCGCACCACGGCCTCGATGTCCAGGTGCACGCAGGCGTTGCCCAGCACGTCCTGGATCACGCCGGGGTTGGGCTGGTGGCCGGTCATGGCCGTGGTGCCGTTGTCCAGCACCACCACGATCAGGTCGTGCTTGTTGAACACCGCGTTGACCAGCCCGGTGATGCCGGAATGGAAGAAGGTGGAGTCGCCGATGAAGGCCAGCGTGGGCTTGCCCGAGGCCGTGGCGAACCCGGAACCCGCCGACACCGACGAGCCCATGCAGAACAGGAAGTCCGCCATGCGCAGCGGCGGCAGCAGACCCAGCGTGTAGCAGCCGATATCGCTGGAGTACACGGCGTCGTCGCCGAACACCTTGCGCACGGCATAGTACAGCGCGCGGTGCGAGCAGCCGGGGCAGAGGTTCGGCGGGCGCACGGGCAGGGCCGTTTCCGGGTCGCAGGCCATGGGTAGGCGGGCGGTTTCGCCCAGCAGGTCGGCCAGGGCCTGGGTGACGGACTGGGTGGAGTATTCGCCGTAGATGGTCAGCGCGCCGCCCTTGCCGCTGACGGCCACGGGCAGGCCCCTGCGCTGGACGAGCGCGCGCACGTCGTTTTCCAGCAGGGGTTCCAGCTCTTCCAGCACCAGCACGGCGTCGCATCCGGACAGGAAATCGGTCAGCAGTTCTTCCGGCAGGGGCCAGGTCATGCCCAGGTCCAGCACCTTCACCCGGCCGCCCCAGCCCGTCTCGTGCAGGGCATCGGACAGGTAGGCGCGGCTGATGCCGCTGGCGATGACGCCGAAGCGCCCGTCGCCGCGCACCGTGTTCCACGGCGAATGCTCGGCCTTTTCCCGCGCCATGCCCAGATGCCTGACCAGTTCGGCGTGGCGCACCCGGGCCACGGCGGGCACGGGCACGAAGCGCCGGGGATTGCGCTCGAAGGGCACGATGGGCGCGGGCTGGCCCAGCGGGCCGAATTCCACCGCGCCGCGCAGGTGGTTGACGCGGGTGGTGGTGCGCAGCAGCACGGGCTGCTCGAGTTCGCGCGCCAGCAGCAGCGCGTCGCGCGTCATGTCCTTGGCTTCCTGCGCGGTGGCGGGCTCGAAGCACGGCATGCCCGCGAAGCGGGCGTAGGTGCGGTTGTCCTGCTCGTTCTGGCTGGCGTGGCAGCCGGGGTCGTCGGCGGACAGCAGCACCAGGCCGCCGGGCAGGCCGGTGTAGGTCATGGTCAGCAGCGGGTCGGCGGCCACGTTGACGCCCACGTGCTTCATGGTCACCAGGGTCATGGCCCCGGCCAGGGCCGCGCCCGCCCCCACTTCCATGGCCACCTTCTCGTTCACCGAATATTCCAGGCGGTAGCGGCCCCCGCCGCCGATGCGGCGGAAGGTGTCGGGCACTTCGGACGAGGGGGTGCCGGGATAGCAGGCCACCAGGTTGACGCCCGCCTCCAGCGCGCCGCGCACGATGGCCTCGTTGCCCAGCAGCAGGCGCCGGGCGCCCGGTTCATCAGCCAGAAGAGGATTCACCGGGCGCGCGCCCGGCGTCACGCCCGATGGTGCAGTCGATTGGCTCATGGGCTTACGCGCCCCCCTTCTGCATGCGGGCCTTCAGCGCTTCCACGCGGCTCCTGAAGTAGTCCTTGTTGCCTCCGGTATCGGAGGCCATCAACTGCTCGTAGGCGGCCACGGCGCGGTCCAGCTTGCCCGCGCGTTCCGCCACGACCGCCAACTGACCGCGCACGGCATTGCGCGAAATCTCGCTCACCGAGCCTTCCAGCCCTTCCAGCACGGCAAGGGCCTCGGCGTCCTTGCCCGCCTGCGACAGGGCCTGCGCGCGGCCGATGCGGGCCACCACGCCGGTGGCGCCGTCGGCGGCGGCCAGGCGTTCCCAGGCCGAGGCGGCCTTGTCGTAGTCCTTCTGCTCCATGGCGGCGGCGGCAAGGTCCAGCAGCACGGCGTTGCGCACGCCCGACGGCGCCTTGGCGGCAAAGGTTTCCAGCGCCTGCACGCGTTCCGCGCCGGTCTTGGTCACGGTGATCATGCCCAGCTCGGCCTGCGCTTCGCGCGCCTGTTCGGCGGCCCACCAGCGGTAGCCCGCGCCCGCCCCGGCGGCCAGCACCAGCACGCCGAGACCGGCGGCGATGTAGCGGGCGTTGTCGAGCACGAAGCGCAGCAGCGGCGCGGCCTCGCCGGACACTTCGCCCTTCAGGGGTTCGGGGATGGCGGGTTGCTGCTGGGCGCGCGGCAGGCCTTTCCGGATCTTGTTCTCCGACATGCGAATTGCTCCTTGGGAATGCGGCGCACGGCCGCTTTGTGGCTGGAAATCGCAAAGCCCGATTCTTTTACGTGCCCATTACAGAAATGTCAAAAGGATTCCGGACGCCGACCGGTTTCTCGCGGCCCGTCTGGGCTTGCGGGTTTTGACAAGGCCATTCGCCCTCCCGCGCGCGGGGCGCGGTGCGTCGCGCGCAAATCATGCAAACCGGCTTGCGCGATGCGGCCGGATGCCTCCGCATGCAGTGCCGCCCCCGGCCTGCGGGTCATATTGTTGCGTTGCCGGGGGGCTGCGGATATAGCAATGTTTCGCAACCTTCACGTCGTTCCGCCGCCACACGGAACGCCAGAGCGCCGGAGCCGCCATGAGCACGCAGAACATTTCTTCCGCCCCGGATGCGGCACAGGACACGACACAGGACGTCGCCACGGGCGACATCGTCCAACTGGTCGAATCCATGGGCAAGCGCGCCAGGGCCGCCGCCCGCAAGCTGGCCGCCGCGTCCCCCGCCGCCAAGATCGACGCCCTGCTCCGCCTTGCCGGGCTGCTGGAATCGCGCGAGGCCGACATCCTTGCCGCCAACGCGCGCGACCTGGCCGCCGCCCAGGCGGCGGGCATGGACGCCCCGCGCATGGACCGCCTGCGCCTGACCCCGCGCATCATGGCCGAAATGGCCGCCGCCTGCCGCCACGTGGCGGACCTGCCCGACCCGGTGGGCGCGGTGGAAACCCAGTGGCAGCGCCCCAACGGCCTGCTGGTGGGACGCATGCGCATTCCGCTCGGCGTCATCGCCATCATCTACGAATCGCGCCCCAACGTGACCATCGACTCCGCCATCCTGTGCCTGAAGGCGGGCAACGCGGTGATCCTGCGCGGCGGGTCGGAGGCCATCCACTCCAACCTGGCCCTGGCCGGGCTCATCGCGGAGGCCATGGCCGCCGCGGGCCTGCCCGGCGACGCGGTGCAGGTGGTCTCGCGCACCGACCGGGCCGCCGTGGGCGCCCTGTGCGCGCTGGAACGGTACATCGACGTGATCATCCCGCGCGGGGGCGAAACCCTGATCCGCGCCGTGGTGCAGCAGGCCACCATGCCGGTGCTCAAGCACTACAAGGGCGTGTGCCACGCCTACGTGGACGCGGGGGCCGACCTTGCCCAGGCCGTGGAGATCGTCTTCAACGGCAAGGTGCAGCGCCCCGGCGTGTGCAACGCGCTGGAATGCCTGCTGGCGCACCGTGACGAGGCCGCCGCCCTGCTGCCCGCCGTGGCCGCGCGGCTGGCCCCGGCCGGGGTGACCTTCCGGGCGTGCCCGGCGTCGCTGCCCCTGCTGGGCGAGGCGGCCACCGCCGCCGCGCCGGAAGACTACGGCATGGAGTTCCACGACCTGATCCTGGCCGTGCGCGTGGTGGACGACATGGACGAAGCGCTGGCCCACATCGCCGCGCACGGGTCCAACCACACCGAAATCATCTGCACCCGCGACCACGCCAACGCCATGCGCTTTTTGCGCGAGGCCGACGCCTCCATGGTGGCGGTGAACGCCTCCACCCGCTTCAACGACGGCGGGCAACTGGGCCTTGGCGCCGAGATCGGCATCAGCACGTCCAAGCTGCATTCCTACGGCCCCATGGGCGTGCAGGAACTGACCACCACCAAGTTCGTGGTGTTCGGTGCGGGCCAAGTCCGGGAGTAACGGGAGCAGCGGAAACAGCGCGGCGGCTGAAGGGGCGTCCCCCGTGGCGCTTCTTCACCGGCTTCGCCGTGCACGGTCCGTAAGCGCTCGCTGAACCAACGCGGGCAGGGACGGGCAGGCGTCGGCAGGAACGGCAGGGACAGGCTGGGGCAAGCTGGGGCGGGCGAATCAGGCAGTCCGGGGCAACCAAGGGGACGGCGAAAGGCTCATGCGGCGCATCGGCATACTTGGCGGCAGCTTCAACCCCGTGCATTCGGGCCACCTGCGCCTGGCCATAGAGGTGGCCGAGGCGTTGCGGCCGGAACGCATCGACCTCGTGCCATGCGCCGTGCCCCCCCACAAGGAGGGGCACGACCTGCTGCCCTTCGGCCTGCGCCTGTCCCTGCTGCGCGCCGCCGTGCGCCCCTTCGCCGCACTGGCCGTGAACGCGCTGGAAGGCGGGCGCAGCGGCCCCTCGTACACCTGGGACACCCTGCACGCCTACCGCGCCGCCGAGCCGGAGGCCGCGCCGTTCTTCATCCTGGGGGGCGAGGATTTCGAAATGCTGCCCCATTGGCATCGGGGACTGGAGTTGCCGCGCATCGCCGACTTCGTGGTGGTGCCCCGCGCGGGCAGCGGGCCGGAAGCCTTCCGCGCCGCCCTGGCCGCCCGCTGGCCGGACGCCGCCCCGCTGCCGTCCGTGCAGCCAGCACCCCCAGCATCCAAGGACACGCCCCACCCCGCGTCCCGCCTTGCGCAGGGTACGGAGCGCCACCTGCTGCCCGGCGGTCCTTACGGCGACACCACCCTGACCTTCCTGCCCCTGCCCCGGCTGGACATCAGCGCGTCCTTGCTGCGCGGCAAATGGCTGCGCGGCGCGGACATCCGCCTGCTGGTGCCCGACGACGTGGACAGCCTGCTGCGCGCCCACGCCGACGCGGTGCGCCGCTGCTGGACGCCCGCCGCCAACACCCCGCAGGTCCCCGCCCCGCACCCCGGCTGCCGTCCTCCCTGTCCGCCCGGCTCACTCAAGGACGCCTCCAAGGACACCCCATGCGAATGACCGCCCCCAAGGCCGTGCGCGACAACATCGCGCGGTCCCGCGCCTACCTGGCGCGCGGCTACCTGACGCGGGCGCTGGGGGCCATGGAAACGGCCCTGCGCAACTATTCCGGCACCACGCTCATCGGGCAGGCCCGCTTCGAAACCGAGGTGCACATCCACGAATTCGTCAACGACCTCAACAGGAACCACGCCATCCTCAAGTTCTTCGAAAAGCGCAAGGTGCTTTCCGGCCCCTATGTGGCGTACGCGCCGGGCGACGAGCTTCCGCTGGCCGAACGGCTGGAATCCATCCGGCACGCCATGCTGGAGGAGGAACGCGCACGGGCCGCCGAACAGGCCCAGAAGATCCTGATGCGCAAGATGGAACTGACCGGCAACGGCCAGGCCCGGCTGGACGCGGGCGACCTGCCGCGCGGGCGGGCCCTGCTGCGCCGCGTGGCCGACGAGTGGGGGCACGAGCCGGGGGTGCTCACCGACATCGGGCAACGCTTCCTGCGCGCCCGGCTGTTCTTCGAGGCGGCGGAACTGTTCGAGTCGGCACTGGATTCCTTCCCCGGCGAGGCCCCGGCCTATTCCGGGGCCGTGGCCGCGTACATGGAACTGCGCGAGTACCCCAGGGCCGAGATCGTCTACCTGCGCGCCCTGCGCCAGTTCGGCGCGCATCCGCGCACCATGCTCAACCTGGCCAAGCTGTACATGGAATGGCGCAAGCGGGACAAGGCATACGAATACGCCAACCGCGCCATGCAGGCCGACCCTTCGCTGACCGAGGCGCGGGAACTGCTGTCCCGCCTGACGCGCTGACGAAAACGGCGGGCGGCGTCCCGCGCCGTCAGCGGTTCCCGGTTTCCGCGCCGGCCGAAACCGCTTCTCCGGCCATCACCCGCCGCACCGCCTCGAACACCGCATCCGGCGCGATGCCCCCCATGCAGCGCCCGGAATGGGCGCAGCGCCTGCTGCCGTGCAGCGAACAGGGGCGGCAGGCGTCGTCCGTTTCCAGCACCACGTCGCGCGGGCCTTCGGGGTAGAAGCCCCATTCCCGCGTGGTGGGGCCGAACAGCGCCACCACCGGGGTGTCCACCCCGGCGGCCAGGTGCATGGGGCCGGAATCGCCGGTCACCAGCACGTCGGCGGCGGCCAGCAGCGCGCAGGTTTCGCGCAGGTCGGTGCGGTCGGTGAAGTCCGCCGCCGCCCCGCCCGAGGCCCGGACCTGCCCGACCAGACCGGACAAATCAGACAGGCCGGACAGGGGTCCGGACTCGCCGCCCCCGGCCCCTCCCTTTCCTCCGGACCGTCCCACCACGAACCATGCATACCCCGCCCGCGAAAGCCGTGCGGCCAGGTCGCGCCAGGCTTCGGCCAGCCACGCCTTGTCCGGATGGGTGGAATAGGGATGCAGGGCCACCAGCGGACGGACAGGTGAAGACGCGCAGCCCGATGCACCATCCGGTGCACCGTCCGATACACCATCCGGTGCTCCCTCGGGCGCCAGTCCGACCTCGCGCAGCAGGTCCATGCCCCGCCCCCGCTCCGCGTCGTCCAGCAGGATGCGCGGCAGCAGTTCGGCGCGCGGGGGCGGCGCAGCCTCCACGGCCAGGGCGTAGCGCTGGGTCACGTTGCAGGCGCGCAGCCGGTGGCGGAACAGCCGTCCGCCGGTACGCAGGAACAGCCGCCGTTCCAGCGAGAATTTCGGGTAGCGGCGCACCGGGCCGGGCCACAACAGGCCCAGCAGCCGGGACCGCAGGGTGCCATGCAGGTCCAGCAGGCCCGCGCCGGGCAGCGAGGCCGCCAGCTCCCGCACCAGGCCGGGCAGCGCGGCGGGGCGCAGGTCGCGCTGGTCCACCGTGGCCACGCGGTCCACGGCGGGGTGGTTGCGGAACACCGGAGCCCACTGCGGCCGGGTCAGCACCACGAAGCGCCAGCCACGGGTGCGGTGCAGCCACAGCAGCACGCCCGTGGTCAGCACCACGTCGCCCAGCGCGCTCAGGCGCACCACGAACCATGTCGTCGGCAGGGTCATCCGTTCTCCGCCGGACAATTCCGGCATGCATGCTGTTGCGTGTCCGCCGAAGTGCGGATATAGCGCTCACCGCAGGCTGCAAGAGCGCCATCGCCGTTTCCCTCGGGTCCCGTTTCAGGTATCGGTAGGGCTTGCGTCACCCGGCCGGTCACGGCGACAGGGACCGACGGGGACCGGTGGGGCACAGCACTACCAGCAGCGGCCCGGAAAGAAAAGCGCGCCGGCCCGTCCGGACGCACCTTATCACGGCACGCCGCGCCGCGCGGTGCCAGGGTGGACGACGGCCCGGCCCCAATCCGGCCCAATCCGGCCCAATCCGGCGCGTGCCCGCGCTCCCGGCAATTCCAAGGAAAGTACCAGACAAGGCATGGACATCATCACCCCCCGCGCCCTTTCCTCGCTGCTGCGCAGCGCGCCCGTGCGGCGGCTGTGCCTGCTGCTGGTGCTGGCGTGCGGGGTGTTCACCCTGTTCCTGCTGCACGCGGTGCATACCTTCTGGGAAACGGCGGAAACATACCGCAGCAACCATCTGCGCGAAATGGTGCTGCTGGCCCGCAACCAGGTGCAGCCGGTGCTGGACGAACTGGCCTCCGGCGTCTACGGCCGGGACCACGCGCTGGTGCTGGTGCGCGAACGGATGCGCACCATGACCTTCAACGACACCCGTGGCCCCAACTACATCTTCATGAGCGGCTACGACGGCACGATGCTGGTCCAGCCCTTCGAGCGGCAGATGGAAGGCCGCAGCGGCCTCGACCTGCGCGACGCGCACGGCGTGGCCATCATCGACGGGCTCATCGAGACCGCCCGCGCGAACCCGGACGGCGGGTTCTTCTCCTATCACTACACGCCGCCGGGCGGCAGCGCGCCGGAAGAAAAGCTGTCCTTCGTGCTGCCCATCCCCGAACTGGACTGCTACATCGGCACCGGCACGTACCTCGGCGACGTGCACGCCGGCGAGCGGCGGTACATCCTGGCCACGGCCGCCCTGGCCGTGACGGTGTTCCTGCTGCTGGGGCTCACCTTCGTCACCGCCCTCGGCGCCCTGGCCCGGCGCGGCGCGGAACTGGAACGCGAGGTGGAGGAGCGCAAGGCCGCCGAACAGCGGCTGGCCGCGGCGGAACTGAAATACCGGTCCATCTTCCAGAACGCGCAGGAAGGCATCGCCGTCATCCAGGACGGCCTGCTGTCCTTCGTCAACCCGCGCATCGGCGAAATCCTGCGCCGCCCCACCCACGAACTGGTGGGCACCCCCTTCACCGACCACCTGCACCCGGCCGACCGGCCCATGGCCATGGACAGGTACATGCGCCGCATGGGCGGCGAGCCACCGGGCACCCACCCGCCGGTGCGCATCCTCGTGCCCGAGGGCGAGCGCTGGGTGTTCGGCACCGGGGTGCTGCTGGAATGGGACGGACGCCCGGCGGTGCTGGTGATGCTGACCGACATCACCGACCTGAAGGAAGCCGAACAGGCCCTGCACGCGCGCGAGCAGCAGTTCCGCGCCGTGCTCACCCAGGCCCCCTTCGCCATGGCCCTGCTGCACCCCGACGGCACCCTGCGCGAGGCCAACGCCGAATGGCTGGCCCTGCACGGGCTGACGGAAGCCACGGGCAACCCGGCCGTGTACACCCTGGGCCGGGACCGCTACGTGCTGCACGCCCAACTGCTCGGACTGGCGGACGCCGCCCTTGCGGGAGAGCCCATCGTCACCGAACCCCTGGAATTTCCGCCCGGAGCCACGCCCGACGGCCACCCCCGCTGGATGGCCCTGCGCCTGTACCCCGTGGGCGGCGCGCCGGGCGCGCCCGACGCCGTGGCGTTCATCCTGCACGACCTGACGGTGCTCATGGACTCGGAGCGCGAACGCCAGGCCCTGCTGGCCGACCTTTCGCGCGCCAACCGCGCCCTGTCGCGCGCCCAGCGCCACCTGAAGGGGGTGCTGGACGCCATGCCCTCGGCCATCGTGGTGGCCGACGCCGCCGACAGGGTGGTGCTGTGGAACCCGGCGGCGGAACGGCGCTTCGGCGTCGCGGGCCAGGCCGCGCACGGCCGCCCGCTGGCGGAGGTGGCCCCGGAACTGGCCCGCCACCTGCCCCGCCTGCACGCCGCGCGGCGCGGGGGCATGGCCACGCCGCCGGAACGGATCGTCACCCCCGTGGAGGGCCCGGCGGGCGCCCGGCCGGACGGCCTGCCCGGCGAATTCCGCCGGGTGGAGGACGTTACCGCCATCCCGCTGGAAACCGGCGAGGAGATGTGGGGCATCCTGCGCCTGGACGACGTGAGTGAGCGCGCCGCCATGGAAGACCTGATGGTGCAGGCCGAAAAGATGGCCTCGGTGGGCGGCCTTGCGGCGGGCATGGCCCACGAGATCAACAACCCCCTGGGGGGCATCCTGCAAGGGGAGCAGAACCTGCGCCGCCGCCTGCTGGACGACCTGCCCGCCAACCGCGCGGCGGCGGAACGCAGCGGCGTGACCTTCGACCGCATCGCCGCCTATGCCGACGAACGCCGCATCGCCGGGCTGCTGGACGGCATCCGCGAATCGGGCGCGCGCGCGGCGCGCATCGTGGCCAACATGCTCACCTTCAGCCGCCGCAGCGACCCTTCGCGGCTGCCGGTGCAGATCAACGACCTGCTGGAACGCACCCTGGAACTGGCCGTCACCGACTACAGCCTGGCCCGCAACTACGACTTCAAGCGCATTGCCGTGGTGCGCCGCTACGATCCGCACCTGCCGCCGGTGCGCTGTTCCGCCAGCGAGATGGAGCAGGTGTTCCTGAACCTGTTCAAGAACGCGGCACAGGCGCTGGCGCTGCGCGACGACGGACCGCCCCCGGTGCTGACCCTGACCACCGCCGCCGAGGCCGCGCACGTGCGCATCGAGGTGGCCGACAACGGCCCCGGCATGCCGCCCGAACTGCGCCGCCGGGCCTTCGAGCCCTTCTTCACCACGCGCGAGGCGGGCGCGGGCACCGGCCTTGGCCTTTCCGTGGCCTACTTCATCGTGGTCACCAACCACAAGGGCACCATCACCATACAGGAAGCGCCCGAAGGCGGCGCGGTGTTCGTGGTGCGCCTGCCCCTGGCCTGAACCGCAGGCATCGCTCCCGCCTTTTCCGGCTTCCGGCCGCCGCCGCGCTCCGTCCTTCCCCGCCCCGCCCGGCCTGCTCCCGCACACCAGTTCCTGCACACCAGTCCCGGACGGCCCCCGCCTCCGGGGCTTCCGCCGCGCCGCGCCCTTCGCGCACCGTGGCTTCTGCAAATCGTCACACGCCCGTCACCGCCGTCACCCGCGCCTTCATGCTAAACCCGCCCAGAGACGACCCCGGCGCCGCGCCATGTCACGCAGCCGTCACCGCCCCGCCGGGCACGCACCCGCAGACGACACGCTCACCGTCCCGCGCGAGGTTGCGGTCCGCACGCCGGTCGCGGAACTCGCGTCCGCGCGTCCGGCAACGTGCCCCACACGGTATCCTGGGGGGATACATGCAACATACCTGGCTGGAGCCGTTCCTGGAAATGTTCGGCCGCAGGCGCGACGACACCGTCCACCCACCGCACCCGGACGGTCCGCCGCCGTCCGGCGCGGACGCCACGCATGCCTCGCCGTCCTTCTCGACGCTGGAAATGGACGGGACCACGCCGTCGGGCGGCGGCCCCGGCGATGCCCCCGGCGGCGCGCCCGGCGCCGCATCCGGTCCCATGGCGCCCTCGCCTTCCCCGTCCGACCGGTCCGACCGGTCTGGCCCCGGCGGCCCCATCGCCGTCGAGGCCTCGGTGCGCGATCTGGTGGCCCGGCACGAAGCCCTGCACATGCTGCTGGTGCGCATGGTGGACCACGTGCTGGTGCGCGACCTGTACGGCGAGGAAATCACGGCGGGCATCGAATCGCTGCTGGTGGAAGGACTGTGGGCGGCGGTGCCCGGCCTGAGCGGCCAGCCCGCCTCGGCCCACCACCTGCTGCCGCTGGAGACCGGCGAATTCCTGGTGTTCTGGCCGGAACCGGCGGCGCGCCCGCTGCGCCTGGCCGACGCCGCCTTCACCATGAAGCTCAAGTTGCAGCACCACCTGAAGGATTCGGTGCTGCGCTGGACCGGGCGCGAGGTGAACATCGGCGTGGGCTGCGCCACCTACCGTCGCCGCCCCGACGCGGAACCCCGCCAGGAATTCTTCCAGGCCGTGCGCGAGGCGCGCACCATGGCCCGCAAGGAACTGGACCTGTCCGACCTGCGCCTTGCGCGCGACTTCAAGGCGGTGTTGCAGGACAACGCCATCCGCACCCTGTACCAGCCCATCGTGCGCTTTCCCACCGGGCGGATCATGGCCTGGGAAGCCCTGAGCCGCGGCCCGGTGGACACGCCCTTCCACTCGCCCATGATGCTCTTCGACATCGCGGAGGAGTTGGGCATGCTCTTCGCGCTGGAACGCATCTGCCGCGAGCGGGCCATCGCCTGCGCGGGTGCCCTGGCCCCGGACCAGAAACTGTTCCTGAACATCCACCCGCGCACCCTCACCGACCCCGGCTTCACCCCCGGCAGCACCATGGAGGCGGTGCGGGCCATGGGCCTTGCGCCGGAGAACATCGTGTTCGAGATCACCGAGCGGCATTCCATCCGCGATTTCGGGGTGTTCTACAAGACGCTGTCGCACTACCGGGGGCAGGGGTTCAAGGTGGCCATCGACGACGCGGGCACCGGCTATTCCGGACTGGCCACCATCGCGGAACTGAAGCCCGACTTCATCAAGATCGACATGTCGCTCATCCGCAACATCAACCGCGACCCGGTGCGCCGCGCGCTGATGGAAACCCTGGTCAGCTTCGCCGAAAAGATCGGCTCGCGGGTCATCGCGGAAGGGATAGAAACCCGCGAGGAGGCGGCCACCCTGATGGCCATCGGCGCGCACTACGGGCAGGGCTATTACCTGGGGCGGCCCGACTACCCCAAGTCGGAAACCCACGTGGACATCGGCGAACTGCGCCCCGCCGCGCAACTGCCCAGCGTGGGCGGGCTGGCCTGCTCCATGCCCGTGGGCGAACTGGCGGAACCGGCCCACACCGTGCCGCCCACCACGCTGGCGGGCGAGGTCCGCAAGCTCTTTGAAGCCTCCGATCCGTTGACGAGCATCGCCGTGGTGGACGAGCGCCACAAACCGCTGGGGCTGATCATGGACTACCACCTCAACCGCCAGTTGTCGGCGCAGTACGGGGTGGCGCTGTACTTCAAGCGGCCGGTGTCGGCGGTGATGGACACCCGCCCGCTGGTGGTGGAGGAATCCACCCCGGTGGAGGACGCCGCCCGCCGGGCCATGTCGCGCAGCCGGTTGCAGGCGTACGACGACATCATGGTCACCCGGGGCGGGGTGCTGGCGGGCATCGTCTCGGTGCAGCGGCTGCTGCACAAGCTGGCCCAGGTGCAGGTGGAACTGGCCAAGGGCACCAACCCGCTCACCGGCCTGCCCGGCAACGTGGCGCTGGAAAAGGAACTGGAGACGCGCCTGGCCGGGGGGCAGCCCTTTTCGCTGCTGTACGCGGACCTGGACAACTTCAAGAGCTACAACGACACCTACGGCTTCAAGAACGGCGACCGGATCATCCTGCTGCTGGCCAAGGTGCTGTCGTGGGCGGTGCAGCGGCACGGGGCCAAGGGCGACTACGTGGCGCACATCGGCGGCGACGACTTCGTGTGCATCACCTCGCCCCGCCATGCCGAGCGGGTGTGCCGGGCGGCCACGCGCTGCTTCGGGCGGCTGGTGCGCGGCTGCTACTGCGCCGAGGATATCGCGCGGGGCTGGATCACCGCGCGCGGGCGCGACGGCATGGAGCGGCGCTTTCCCTTCGTCTCGGTGTCATTGGCGGTGCTGGACTGCCACGAGCGCAGCAACCTGCACGAGATCGGCGAGCGCGCCGCCCACGTGAAGCACCTGGCCAAAGCCATCCCCGGCAACGCCTACGTGCTGGAATGCGGGGTGTGCCAGATGCGCGCCCTGCACTGAGATCACGCGGCAGCCATGTTCCGCACACGACGGCCCCCCCACGGTGCAACGCGGGGGGGCTTGTCCGTCCGGCGGGTGCACGCGGGCACGGAGCCCACAGGAGGAGCACACGACTCCGTGCTTTCGGACGAATATGGCGCCGCCCGCCGCGCCATGCGCAGCGGGCGGCGGCAAGAGACCAGCTAGGGCAACATCCAGCCGATAACGTAAGCCTGCAGGGTCACCAGCACGCAGATCACCAGGGTCATGGCGATGCTGTGCCCCAGGGCGAAACGGAACAGCGCCCCTTCCTGGCCCACGGTGTGGGTGGAGGCCGTGGCCACCGAGATGGACTGCGGCGAGATCATCTTGCCGGTCACGCCCCCGGTGGCGTTGGCGGCCACGGTCAGGTACGGGTCCACGCCCACGGCGCGGGCCGTGGCCTGCTGCATGCTGCCGAACAGCGCGTTGGACGAGGTGTTGGAGCCGGTCAGGAACACGCCCAACCAGCCCATGATGGGCGCGAAGAACGGGAACAGCGCGCCGGTGTGGGTGAAGGCGATGCCCAGGGTCGAACTCATGCCCGAGTAGTTCATGAGCTGCGCAAGACCCAGGATGAGCATGATGGTCAGCACCGGGAAGCGCAACTGATGGCAGGTGCGCCAGAAGCAGCCGATGGCCCGCTTCATGCCGTAGCCGGCCCCGGACCGGGACATGACGGGCACGGACAGCAGCCCCGCCAGCAGGATGGCGGTGCCCCCGGCCGACAGCAGGTTCAAGGTGTACTTGGCCGCATAGGGAGCGTCCTTGGCCACGATGGGCGCGGTCTTGGCGATGGCGCCGTGCAGGCCCGGCCATTCGATGGCCTGGATGTAGACCTTGTTCAGCCCGGCCTTCACGCCGTCCAGCCCCCAGAAGAACACGAACACCGCCAGGATGGCGTACGGCGCCCAGGCCCGCAGGATCTCGCCGGTGGTGTGGTGGGCGCTGGCCGCCGCGCTGGCGGGCTGTTCGTCGGCGAAGTGCCAGGTGCTGGCGGGCTTCCAGAAGCGCAGCAGCACCAGCAGGCCGACGATGGTCACGATGGCCGCCATGACGTCGGGCAGCGTGGGGCCGTGCAGTTCGGCGAACAGGAACTGCGTGCCGCTGAAGCACACGCTGGCCACCACGATGGCGGGCAGCACCTCCATGGACCGGCGGAAGCCGCACATGACCACGGTCATCCACAGCGGCACCACCAGCGCAAACACCGGCAGCTGCCGCCCCACGTACTGGCTGAGCACGGCAACGTCCAGGCCGCTGACCTGGCTGGCCACGATGACCGGAATGCCCAGCGCCCCGAAGGCCACGGGCGCGGTGTTGGCCACCAGGCAGATGCCCCCGGCGTACACGGGGCTGAAGCCCAGGCCCATGAGCATGGCCGCCGTGATGGCCACCGGCGTGCCGAATCCCGCCGTGCCTTCCAGAAACGCCCCGAAGGCGAAGGCGATGAACAGGGCCTGCAACCGCCGGTCGTCGGTAAGCCGGGCCAGCGAGCCCTTGATGATCTCGAACTCCCCGGACTCCACGGTCATGTTGTACAGCCACACGGCCGTCAGCACGATCCAGATGATCGGGAACAGGCCCATGGCCATGCCGTACAGCGTGGCGTTGACCGCAAGGCCCACGGGCATGCCCCACACGCCCACGGCGACGCACAGCGCACCGGCCAGCCCCAGCGCGGCGGCCATGTGGCCCTTGGCCCGCCGCACGGCCAGCATGTAGAAGAGTATCGCCAGCGGCAGCATGGCCACGCAGGCCGAGGCGGCGATGTTGGCAAACGGATCGTACTGCTGCACCCAGTTCATGAATGCCCCCTGTGGGTTGATGTGCGTGGGCGGCGGCGCGCGCACCCTGCGTGCGCCGCGCCGTATGCTGCGTGGCGCGGCCACATTCCCGCCTGCCCGCGCGATGCCGGGCGGCGGAAACGGCACCGTGACCGCTTGAACCTCGCTGCTTCTGCTGTTAGCCAAGGGGTCTGGCAGTTGTGAAATGAATTGTCTTCATGAACCGCAGTCGAAAATGGAATGGCCATGCACCTCAAGGTATTGCGCTGCTTTGTCGAGGTGGTCCGCGCGGGCGGGTTTTCCGCTGCCGCGCAGACCGTGTGCGCCACCCAGTCCACGGTCAGCAAGGCCGTGCGTGGGCTGGAGGAGGACTGCGGGGCCATCCTGCTGGAGCGTACCCCGGCGGGGGTGACGCTGACGGCGGCGGGAGAGGTGGCCTACCGCCGCGCGCTGGCCATGCTGGCCGAAAAGGAGGCCATGGACGCGGAGATGGACGACTTGCGCAACGTGCGGCGGGGCACGCTGCGCTTCGGCGTGCCGCCGGTGGGCAGCACCCTGCTGTTCGCCCGGCAGTTCGCCGAATACCGCCGCCGCTATCCGGGCGTGCGCATAGAACTGCGCGAAAAGGGCTGCTATGCGCTGGAAGAGAGCGTGCTGCGGGGCGAACTGGAAATGGCCCTGGCCCTGCTGCCCGTATCCGGCCAGTTCGAGGTGTCGCCCCTGTGCGACGAACCGCTCATGGCCCTGCTGCCGCAGGGGCACCCCATGCAGGGCTGCGCGGCCTTGCGCCTGCGCGACCTGGACGGCAGCGCGTTCATCCAGTTCGAGCAGGGCTTCGCGCTTAACGCACGCATCCGCGACTGCTGCCTGAAACAGGGGGTGCACCTGGACGAAACCCTGTGCAGCGGCCAGATACCTTTCATCATCAGCCTGGTGGCCGCCGGGCTTGGCGTGGCGCTGGTGCCGCGCCTGATGTTGACGGAACCGCTGCCGCAGGGCGTCCACCGGGCCCTGCTGGACGACGGCGAGTTGCGCTGGCGCGCGGTGCTGGCCTGGCGCAAGGGGCACAGCCTGTCCCCGGCGGCGATGGCGTGGCTGGACCTGATGCACGAAATGCCGCCGCGCATCCCCGGGGGCACGGACGGCGGCCGGGCGCGGGCGGGCGCAGCGGATACGCCCGATGTCGGCACGGTGGAAGCAACGCTAGGCCGGGGACGGGAAGGGACGGCGGCAGCGGCAACGGACGAAAAAGCCCCACCGGTCAGGGCGGGGCGACGTTGCGCGGCGGGAGGGGCGTGCGGCCGGAAGCGCTGATCAGCGCTCCTGCATGCCCTGCGCCACGCGCACCAACTGGGCGGCGTCGAGGATCAGCGATATGCCGCCCTCGGCGTCCACGCTGGACCCGGCGATCCACGCGGCGCGGCGGCACGGCCCGCCCAGGCGCTTGATGACCGCCTGTTCCAGCCCGGCCACGCCGTCCACGGCAAAGCCCACGGGCTGGCCGTCCACGTTGGCGATGATCACCCGCTCGTAGGCGGGCTGCCCGCCGGGCACGTCCAGGAAGCGGCGCAGGCTCAGGCACGGCACCAGCCGTTCGCGGTACTCGATGAGGCCAAGCGTGACGGCCTCGCCGTCCACGAAGCGTTCCAGGCACGCCTCCACCTGGGTCAGGGGCAGGATGAACGCCTCGTCGCCCACGCGCACGCGCAGGCCGTCGATGATGGCCAGGGTCAGGGGGATGCGCAGCCGCCAGGCCGTGCCGCCGCCCCGCCGGGTGACCACGTCCACGCTGCCGCGCAGGGCTCCCAGGGCCGTGCTGACCACGTCCAGCCCCACCCCGCGCCCGGACAGGTCGGACACGCCGCTGGCCGTGCTGAAGCCGGGCAGGAAAAGCAGTTGCAGCAGTTCCGCCTCGCCGGGTTCGGCGTCAGGAGCAAGCAGGCCGCGCGCCACGCCCACGGCGCGCAGCCTGTCCAGGTCGATGCCCGCGCCGTCGTCGGACACGGTGATCAACACCTCGCCCCCGGCATGGGCGGCGGACAGGCGCAGCACCGCCTCGGCGGGCTTGCCCGCGGCCAGGCGCGCCCCGGCGGGCTCCACCCCGTGGTCCATGGCGTTGCGCACCAGATGCAGCAGGGGGTCGCGCAGGTGGTCGATGACGGTCTTGTCCAGTTCCGTCTCGCCGCCCTCGGCCACGAAGCGCACCTCCTTGCCGAGGCGCGCCGCCAGATCGCGCACCAGCCGCCGGAAAGCGTGGAAGGTGGCGTCCAGCGGCACCATGCGCACCGACATGGTGCTGTCGCGCAGCGATTCGGTAAGCCGTTCCAGCCCTTCGGCCAGTTCGCGCAGGCGCGGGTCGTCGTGGTCGGTGGCGATGCGCGAAAGGCGCGCCTGCAGGATGACCAGTTCGCCCACGTTGTCCAGCAGGCGGTCCACCTTGGCGCTGTCCACGCGCAGGCTGGTGGTGGGGCCTTCGTCGCCGCCGGGGCGCAGGGTGCCCGCCGGGTCGACGTCGTCCCCGGGCGATGGCGCGCATTCCGGCGCCGGACGCGGCGCGGGCGCGGAGGCGGACGGCGACATGGGCGCAGACGTGAACGGGGGCGGGGACGCCTGCGGGAATCCGGCGGAAGGCACGGCCGGGGCCACCGGAGCGATGGCGCCACCGGCCCCGCCCTGCCCGCGTACCGCCCGCAGGGCATCGTCGCCCGCACCGGCGGCGGCCAGCAGCCCGGCCGCGTCGGCAACGCCGTCCTGGGCCGCGATGCGGCACAGCAGTTCCGGCGGGGGCAGCAGCCGTTCCTCGCCCAGCGCCACCACCTCCAGCCCGGCCTCGTCCATCAGCGTGGCGAACGGCTCGCGCACCATGGCCACCGGATGTTCCGTGACCAGCACGGCGTCCCAGCGCAGATGCACCGTTTCCGCGTCCAGCCCGTCCAGTCCGGGCACGGTTTCGCAGTGGGGCCAGAGATGCAGCGCGCCAAGCCCGCGCAATCCGTCCAGCAGCCGGGAGGGGTCCAGACCCCGGCGCAGCGCGTCGGCCGAGGGGGCGTAGCGCAGCCAGTACACCCGTGGCTCGAACGGGCTGCCGGCGGGGATGCCGGACAGGGCGGGCGGTTCACCCGCGATGCGGCCCGGCGGCGCCGGAACGGCATCCGAAGCGGCATCGCCAGGCGGGGGCACGGCCATGTCGCCGGCGGCGTGCGGGGCTTCCTCCCCGTCGGGCTGAGCCGCCGGGGGCGCCCACTGCGCCGCCAGCCCGCCGATGCGGTCCAGCAGTTCGCGCTCGCGCGCGGCCACGGCGGCGGCTCCCGCCGGGGAGGAACCCCCGTCCTCCGCCGACGCACCCGAAGCACCCAGTTCCAGCAGGTCCTGCAGGTGGTCCTTGGCGTCCAGCCCCAGGGCCAGCAGTTCGGACGTGGCCGGCATGCCGGCCTTGCGCACGCTGTCGAACAGGTCTTCCACCACGTGGGTGAACCGGGCCACGGCCTCGAACCCGAACATGGCCCCCGTGCCCTTCAGGGTGTGCAGCGCCCGGAACACCCGCGCCATGAGCGCGGCGTCTCCGGGGTGCGACTCCAGTTCCAGCAGGGCTTCCTCGAGGTCGATGAGCAGGTCGCGCGCTTCCTCGGTGAACACGCGCCGCGCGGTGCCGCCGGGGTTCATGCGCCGCCTCCGCCGCCGTGGGCGGCCCTGTTCCGGAAGTTCCGGGTGTCCGGCCTGTCTGGCGTGTCCGGTGCGTCTGGAATATCAGCGACGCACGCCGCGCGGGAATGGGGACGGCCATCGGCGGCGGGCGAGGCCGGGGAATTGGCGGGCTCCTCGTCGTCGAACAGGCGGTCGGCGTCCAGCAGCAGCACGTGCCGTCCATCGTGGCGGAATATCCCGGCCAGCACGTCGGCGGGCACGGGGGTGCCCATGCGCGGCGGGGGCTCCACGGCGGCGGCGTCGATTTCGATGACCTCGCGCACGGCGTCGGCCAGGGCGCCTGTCAGGGTGATGCCGCCGCCCGCCTCGGGCAGCGCGGGCGCCTCCACGATGACGATGCGCGAATGCACGGTGCGCGCCACGCTGCCCATGCCGAGGCGGGTGCGCAGGTCCACCACCGGTACGGCCGCGCCGCGCAGGTTCACCACCCCGCGCACGTGCGCGGGCATGCGGGGGATGCGCGTCAGGTCGCCGAAGTCCAGCACCTCGCGCACCACGCCGATGTCGAGGGCGAACCGCTCGTCCCCCAGGGTGAGGGCCAGCAGCCTGCGGGTGGGGGCAAAAGGGGCCGGTCCCGCCTGGAGCGACGGGCGCGCCACGCCACGCGGCACGGCGGGAGCCCGAGGCGTGGCCGCCGCGCCCCTGCCGCCCGCATCCCCCTGCGGCGCCTGTCCGTTGTTGCCCTGCTGCACGTCGTGGTTCCGGTTGCGCGGCGGGTCACGCGGTGACCCGGTCTGAAATGGCGTCTCCGCCCCCCAATCCGGGAGCAGTCCTGCTAGAACCGTTCGAAATCCTGGTCGTCGGCATCATCCGTGAGGTCGATGCGCACCTTGCGCGGGTCGCCCTCTCCCAGCGCGGGCATGGCGGCAGGCTGCGGCCCCGGCGCGCGCTGGGCCTTGGGGGCCATGTCCGCCGTCAGCCGGAAGAACGACACCGTGCGTTGCAGGTGGGCCGCCTGGGCCGACAACTCCTCGGACGTGGAGGCCACCTCTTCGGAGGCCGCCGCGTTCTGCTGGATGACCTGGTCGAGCATGTGCAGGGCTTCGTTGACCTGGCTTGCGCCCTCGCGCTGCTCGAGGCTGGCGGCGGCGATCTCCTGCACCAGTTCGGAAGTGCGTTCGATGTCCGGCACCAGCTTGCCCAGCAGTTCACCGGCCCGCTCGGACACCTCCAGGCTGGCGCCCGAAAGACGGGTGATTTCGGCGGCCGCGGCCTGGCTGCGTTCGGCCAGCTTGCGCACTTCCGACGCCACCACGGCGAAGCCGCGCCCCTGCTCGCCCGCGCGGGCCGCCTCGATGGCGGCGTTCAGGGCCAGCAGGTCGGTCTGCCGGGCTATTTCCTCGATGATGGAAATCTTGCTGGCGATCTCGCGCATGGCCTTCAGCGTGGCGCCCACCGCCGTGCCCGACTCGCGGGCGTCGTCGGCCGCGCGCACCGCGATGGCTTCGGTGGTGCGGGCGTTCTCGGCGTTCTGGGCGATGCGCGCCACCATCTCTTCCATGGAGGCGGAACACTGCTCCACCGAGGCCGCCTGCTCGGTGGCCCCCTGCGAAAGCGCCTCCGCCGTGGCGCTCAATTCCTCGCTGCCGGCCGCCACGTTCTCGGCGCCCACCTGCACGTCGCGCACCACGTCGGACAGGCGGCGCACCATGTTGCCCAGCGAGGTCAGCAGCCGGTCGTTGTCGCCGCGCGGGTCCAGCGACACGCGCAGGTCGCCGGTGGCCAGGGTGGACGCACTGCGCGCGATGGAACGCTCGACGGACACCATCTCGCCCAGGGCGCGCATCAGTTCGTCGCGCGGGCCGCGCATGCCCACCTCGATGTCCACGTTGCCCCGGGCCAGTTCGCGGGCCGTGTCCACCACGCGGCGCTCGGCCTCGAGCATCTCGTGCATGGCCTGCAACAGCCTGCCCACTTCGTCGGTGCCTTCGGCCCGGACCTCCAGCGAGGTCTCGCCCTGGGCCACGGCCTCGGCCACGGCGGCCGCGCGGGCAATGCCCCCGCGCACCGACTTGCCGATGAGGATGGCGAACAGCAGGCCCAGCACCAGCGCCCCGCCCGCCACGCCCAGCGAGATCACGGACGAGCGGCGCACCGCATCCTCCATGCGGTCCTGCTGGGCGTCCTTCACCGCGATGACGGTATTGCGCACGCCATCGGCCACGCTGGCCATGCCCGACAGGCGATTGTCGCGTTCGGTCTCGTCCTTGACCAGTTGCTCCACCTGTTCGCGGTAGGCGCGCGCGCTGGCGAGCACCGACGACGCCAGCTTCCAGCTTTCTCCGGAACCTTCGCTGGCCGAAAGCCCGGACGCGGCGGCGATGGCCTTGTCCAGGCGCATGCGGGCGCGGGACAGGGCATCGGCATCGCCCCGCCACAGATAATAGAGCACGTCCACGCGCGACTGCAGGAATTCCGTCTCCAGCGTCACCAGTATCTGCAATTCGTCGCGCCGGGACGCAAGGGCGGGGTTGGCCTGCACGATCATGTTCAGGCGCGCGGCATGCAGCCGTTCCACCCCTTCCTGCAGGGCGTTGGCGGCCTGCACGGCGTTCTTGATGGTCTGGTCGCGGTGGGTGAGCACGCCGTCCAGTTCCAGGAACTTGCGCCGGTAGTCGGCATGCATGGGACCCAGCACGTCCAGGCCGCCCCCGCGCACGCCCTCTGCGGCAAGGCGTTCGCGCAGCGCGGCGATGCCCTCGGCATCCCTGCCGTGCTGCGCTTCGAAGGCGCGCACGTGATCCCGGCCCTGGGTGAGCAGGTAATACAGGATTTCCACGCGCGAATGCTCCATGCCCGCCACCAGCGCCTGGGCGTTGCCCGTGATCTCGGACTGGCGCAGCAACTGCTGTTGCTGTTGCCACGAGAAGGCGACCACCGCCGCCACGATGAGCAGCAGCGAGCCGAACCCCAGGCTGAGCTTCATGAACAGACTGCAATTCTTGAGCATCCGGAAACCCCTTGCCCTGTCGAGAAGTCGAGAAATTGAACCGGCCTGCGCCGTGGCGCACCGGGCCTCACCCGTACCGCATTTCACGGGGGGCGGCAAACCGTATGGCCCCCTTTGAAATGCGCATGCAATGCACTGTATTCATGCAAATTTTTCGGCATCGTGGCCGCCGGGCACCTCCCGCCGTCCGGCAGATTGTGCCTGGGCAGGCCCGTGCCGCTCCAGAATCTTGCAAGAAGCACGCCGGGATAGCACATGGCGCAAGGCGGGTCCAGGCCCGGACCGGAAATGCGTGCGAGGAGGAGTGCGGCCGCATGGGCCATGGTGCGTATGGTGCGTACGGTACGTCCCGCCAAAAAACGAAGCCGCCGGGCATACCGGCGGCTGAATCAGGGCTCATGCGGCGGGGCTTGAACGGCGGGGCAGTGCATGCCCGCAGGCCGGCGGGGCGGGCACATCGGCCGGGGCGGCCGCACTCCCACCCCCCGAATGCGGGACAGGCCGTCATATGGTGCGGACGCATCCCGCCCGGCGAACAACGGTGCGGGCAGGGACCGGGCGGCAAAAGGGCCGCCCGGCGATGCAGGGCGGCCCGATGCCGGTTCAGCATAGTCACCAGTCCAATACAGTCACCTGTTCAGTACAGTTCGGCGGGGCTCACCGGACGGGCCGGCCGGCGGACCGAGGGGCGCTTTGCGGAGGCGCCGTCACCGTCCGCCGGGCGACAGACAGCTTCGTCGTGGGGGGACAGCGGCTGTTCGCCCTCCATGAGGGTGGCCAGCGTGGTTTCCTCCAGCGAGCGTTCCAGCGCCTGCGACGCACGCACCCAGGCCGACCGGGTCAGGCACGAGGCCCGCCGGGCGCATACGTTGGCGTCGCCGGAACAGCAGACGGTGAGTTGGATGCCCCCTTCCATCAGGCGCACGATCTCGCCCAGGGTGATGTCCTCCGGCGTGCGCGCCAGCATGTGACCACCCGAGGCTCCGCGCGAACTGCGCGTCAGCCCGCCCCGTTTCAGGGTCTTGAGGATCTGCTCGATGAACTGGACCGTCACGCCGGTGTGCTGGGACAGCGCCGTGGTGGTCATGGGAGCCTCTTCGCCGTGCATGGCCAGAGCAAGAAGGATGCGCGCCGCGTATCGTGTCTTTGCTGCAAGCTTCATTGTATGGGTCCCGCGCCCGTCACTCGACATCGCGCCACACGGCACGATGAAAAAGAGTGAGCTATTACATAACTATGGGAAACTTCTTACAGAAAATATCCTCCTTTGTCAATAGGAATTAAAAAAATTGGTTTTCACTGCACATCCGGAAAATCGACTGGAACGGCAAGATGTTAGTGAGCATTAACCGGGCAGACTAAGAAAATGGGTAAATAAAAACAATCGGTTTACACAACATGCAGTACCACTCTCGACATCGCGCAGAACCACCACTCCTATAAAAGTATGCAACGGCATCACTCCGGATGCCGTCCGCCCGCCCGGAATGCCCTTCTGCCCCGCCTGCAACGCCTGGCCGGACCGTGCCGCCCCCCCCGATACCCTCTGATGACCTGGAGCGGCTTCGTGCCGCGCCGCAGCGCTTCCCGCCTTCTCCCCTTCTTGCCTGCCGCCCCCGCCAGCCGGAGCGAAAAGAGTCCCGCCTGCCGCCACGCCGCCCGCTTGCGCCCGGATTCACACATGTCGCGCCGTCGTGCGCACGGCCAACCGTGCACCCGGCGGATGGCGCCGTCAGTCATCCATAACCGTGACGAAGGCGGGCAAAACAAGAAATTATTTTCACAAACACAAAATAACCGCACGAATTCAAGCTGTTGAAAAATACCCCTTTTTTCGAGGGGTGCTTGACACCTAAATTCGGATGGGTTTAATTCATACGAAATTAATCTGATTCGAAAGAATTCAGATTAATCAAAATAAAATTGCATCAATATAAATACGGACCATACCGGAATCACCCGGTCAACAGCCCCACCGCGCCCCGGCGCGCTGCCTTCGCCCCCCCGCACAGGCACTGGAGAACGGCATGAGAATTTCCTCCACGGTGCATTACGCATCCCGGCTGCTGGTCAACCTTGCCCTGCACGGCCCGCAGGACGGGCCTCTTTCCGCCTCCGAACTGGCCGAGCACACCGGCATTTCCGTCAAGTTCATCGAAAAGATCATCCGGCAGCTGCGCACGGCGGGCATGGTCCGCAGCGTTCGCGGCGCCGCCGGTGGCCACGTGCTGACCATGAACCCCGACGACGTGACCCTGGGCGACGTGCTGCGCGTGGTCGAGGGCGGCGTGCAGCCCCCCAACTGCTGCGTGGGCGCCGACTGCGACGACGCCCCCTGCCGCTGCAAGGCCGCCTGGACCAGCGCCGCCAAGGCCCTGGAAGAAACCCTGGACCAGTTCACCCTTACCGACATCATGCACGGCGCCGAACGCCCCGACGACTGCGCCCACATGGCCGAAGGGGACAAGGACGCCCGCCCGGCGCCCTCGCCCAAGCTGAACGGCAACAAGCCGCTGAACACGCCGCGATACGGCAGAACGCCCCGTGCCCTGCGGGGCTGCAATACCCGAATCTGCTCTCACCAAAGCCAATAAGTGAAGGAGAAACCTGGCATGAAGAAACTGCTCATTCTTGGGGCAGGTGCCGGCGGCACCATGCTCGCCACCAAAATGAGGAAAAAGCTCAGCGAGCGTGAATGGGAGATCACGGTCATCGACCGCGACCTCACCCACCATTACCAGCCCGGCTGGCTGTTCATACCCTTCGGCATCGACACCCCCAAGGGTTGCGAGAAGGCCAAGAAGGACTTCATTCCCCGTGGCGTGAACTTCGTGAAGGATACCATCACCAACGTGGATCCGGAAGCGAAGGTGGTCACCTGTGAAGGCGGCAAGTACAGCTACGACTGGGTGGTCATCGCCACCGGCTGCCGCATCGCCCCCGACGAGGTGGAAGGCCTGCTGGACGACTGGCGCGGCAGCATCCACGACTTCTATACCCCCGACGGCGCCGCCGCCCTGCTGCCCAAGATCAAGAACTTCAAGAAGGGCCGCCTGGTCCACCACATCTGCGAAACCCCCATCAAGTGCCCGGTCGCGCCGCTGGAATTCGTGTACCTGGCCGACTGGTACTTCACCAAGATGGGCGTGCGCGACAACATCGAAATCGAACTGGTCACCCCGCTGACCGGCGCGTTCACCAAGCCGGTGGCCGCCAAGATCCTGGGCGAACTGTGCGACAAGAAGAACATCAAGGTCACGCCCAACTTCGTGGTGGACAGCGTTGACGCGGGCAACAAGACCATCGCCTCCGTCACCGGCGACGAGATCAACTACGACCTGCTGGTCACCATTCCCCCGAACATGGGCCAGCAGTTCCTGATCGATTCGGACATCGCCGACCCCATGGGCTTCATGGACACCGACAAGGGCACCCTGAAGTCCAAGAAGTACCCCAACATGTACGTCATCGGCGACACCACCAACGTGCCGACCTCCAAGGCCGGCTCCGTGGCCCACTACGAGGCCGACATCATCGCCGAAAACCTGATGTCCGACATCGACGGCAGCGAGCACTACCACCACTTCGACGGTCACTCCACCTGCTTCATCGTGACCGGCTACGAAAAGGCCTCGCTCATCGACTTCAGCTACGACGTGGAACCGCTGCCCGGCATGTTCCCCTTCCCCGGCGTGGGGCCCTGCGCGCTGCTGGGCGAAAGCCACATCAACTACTGGGGCAAGCTGATGTTCAAGTGGGTGTACTACAGCCTGATGCTGAAGGGTCACGAGTTGCCGTTCGAGCCGAACATGTACCTGCACGGCAAGGACACTTCCCTGATGCGGAAGAAGTAAGCCGGAGGCGCAAATGACCAACGAAGAACTCATTCTCCAGCGCCTCGAGGCCATGGAAGAGCGGATCGCCTTCCTGCACGAGCGCGCGATGGGCACCAAATACCTCATCGAGGAAGTGACGCCCATCGGCAACCACGCCTTCCGCCTGATGGTGGAAGAGTTGCAGGACGTGCACGGCAGGGTCCATCTGGACGACATCTTCGAACTGCTGCGCCGTGGCCTGCGCGGCGTGCCGAACCTGAACTACTGCCTCGACCAGCTGGAAAACCTCATCGACCTGTGGCGCACCATGCACCCGGCAGTGGCCCCCACCTGGCCCCACATCATCGAAGGGCTGGGCAAGTGGGAGCAGGACGGCGTGTTCGCCAAGCTGACCGCCCTCAAGGGCGCGGGCGGCAAGGTGCTGGACGTCAACACCCCCGAAGGCATCGAGAAGATGGGCGAGGCCCTCGCCTTCATGACCGTGCTGCTGCAAAAGCTGGCCGATCCCAACGTGCAGGCCTTCCTGGCCCGCGCGGTGGACATGCTGGCCAAGCTGGACCTGTCGCAGGCCAAGCCCGTGGGCATGTTCGGCATGGTCGGGGCCCTCGGTTCCAGGGAAGCCAAGGAAGGCCTTGGCGTGGCCATGGAAGTGCTGAAGGCCCTCGGCTCGCTGAAGGGCGACGGCTGCTGCGCCTGCGGCTGCGCCGCGCACGCCCCCGCCGAAAAGAACGACTAGCCGCATCGAACGGACCCGCCGTCGCCCCCCGGCACGGCGGGTCCTTTTTACCCCCATCTTGTGAAGGAGATGTCAATGTCCGCGACCAACATGAGTGCCACCCACCGCCGCGTGCTCGTGGTCGACAACGACCCCGCCGAGCGCGAACGCCTTGCCGGGCTGCTGACGGCGGAAGGCCATGCCGTGCGCACCGCCGCCTCCACGCCCGAGGCGCTCGAGGCCGCCGCCAGCTTCCGCCCCGACCTGATCACCCTGGAAATGGACCTGCCGAGCCCCGGCGGCACGGTGTTCTACGCCCGGCTGCGCCGCAGCCCCGCCCTGCGCGAAACCCCCGTGGTGGTGGTGAGCGGCGTGGGTCCCCGCCCGGCCCGCCTGGCGCGCCGCGTGCCCACCCACCAGAAGCCGGTGGTCCCCGCCGCCCTGCTGGACACCATCCGCAGGGCCGTTCCCGCCCAGGCGTAGCCGCGCCGCAACACGACATGACGGGCCGGCGTCCGCCGTGTCCCCACCCGGGCCCTGCCTGTTCCTGCCTGCCCCTACCTGCGCAGGTGAGCCATCCTCCTCCGGCTCGCCCTCTCCACCGAATCGATGACTCCGCTGCACCTCGATACCGGTTCACCTGCGCAATTCGGACCAAATAAGTCAAATTCATACCTGCATCGTAGGATTTACACGACCCGCGCGGAGCCCACCTAGGGCTCGCGCAGGCCCCCCCGCAGAAACAGGCACGCCACATGCTGCGGGGCTCCGTGCCTTTCGGCAGGGAGCCCCGCGCGTCGCGTGCATCGGCCACTGTTGCGGCGCAAGGCGGAGGAAACCGCCGCGCGCGGCCTGTGCCCGGCGGCCCGGCGGCCCGGGGGTTGCCGTCCCCGCCGCCGCGCCGCCTGCCGCCGGTTACTGGGCCGCACCCTCCGGCAGCGGGAAACAACGCAGCCAGCGCGCCGCGAGCTTTTCGGCCCGCGCCACGTCCTTGTCCTTCATCCTGTCGATGAGTTCGCGCCGGGCCTCACCGGCCTTGGCGAAGCCCGCCGTAACGGCCAGGTCGAACCACATGTACGCGCGCACCTCGCTGGCGGGCACGCCCGCACCGTCACGACACATGGTGCCGAGCAGGTGCATGGCCTTGCCGTTGCCCAGGGTGGCCGCGCTCAGGAACAGTTCGCGCGCGACCTTGCGCGAGGTAGCGTCGGTGGCTTCGCCATGGTAGGCAAGACCCACGTTGCAGCGGGCCTCGGCGGCCAGCAGGCGCGCCTTGCGTACGAAGTCGCGCTTGGCGGCCACCAGTTCCATGCCGTACTGCTTGTCGCGAAAGTCGGTGGGCAGGTCGTCGTACACCGGTTCGCAGTTGTAGCCGCACTTGTCGGCCTTGCGGAACAGTTCCAGCGCCTTGCCGAAGTCCTGCGCCACGCCCTTGCCGGTGGCGTGCAGCACGCCGTAGAAGTTGAGGGCCTCGTGATGTTCGGCCTGCGCGGCGCGGCCCAGCCACTGGGCGGCCTTGCCGAAGTCCTGCGCCACGCCGTTGCCTTCGTAGTACAACATGCCAAGATTGAACTGGGCGCTTGCGTCGCCCGCCTCAGCCATCGCGAACATCTCCTGAACTTGCATTGGCTTGCCCCTGTGTACTGAAAGGTTGGGAAATCCTGCCCCGGTGCTTCCGGGTGGCCCCCGCCGCCAGCGCCATCCGGCTGCGGGGACCGCGGCGGCAGCACCGCCGGGCCAGCTTGGGAAACCTCATCGCCTTGTTCCGGTATCCGGGCAGCGCGGGGGCATGGTTCCGCGTGTACCCGGGGTGATCCAGCGTCTACCTTCAGTCACCGGCACGGAGGTGCGGGTGGCAGTCCGCATGCTTCGCTAATTCCTACCGTGCTGGTATGGGTTATTTCCTACCTGCACGGTGGGATATTGTCAACAACCCTGCCACAACTTTTCTAAAAAAATATATCATATGATATCATGGCATTAAAAATACGAGCGCCGGAATTCCCCATTCCGGCGCTCGGATACCGCGCACAACATTCTTGCCGGTGACCTTATTCAACCCGGCTGGAATGTCGCATTTTGGGCTTTCACAATACGCTGAAATACATGAATCCCGCTTCGGCTGCGGACATAAATCCTACCGAAACGGGATGCGATATGTCGTTTCCCGCATAGTGATCAGGCCGCGCGCAGCGCGATTACCACATCAGGCCGCGCGCAGCGCGATTACCGCATCAGGCCGCGCGCAGCGCGTCTACGATAACCAGCCGCGAGGCCTTGATGGCGGGCAGGATGCCCCCAAGGCAGCCCATGCCGGTGCCGAACAGCAGCGACCACACGGCGATGCGCGGGCTGAGGCTGAAGCTGAACGCCAGTTCCGAGAAGGTCTGGAAATTCATGGTGGAGATGGTCACCAATTGCAGGGTGGACGCCAGCAAAAGCCCGATGGCCCCGCCGCTGCCGCCCAGCAGCAGCGACTCCATCAGGAACGCCCGCAGGATGTCCCGCCGCTGGAACCCGATGGCCCGCAGGGTGCCTATCTCGCGCACCCGGTTGGCCACGGCGGCGTGCATGGTGATCATGGCCCCGATGATGGCACCCAGCGAGAAGATGGCGGGCAGCATGGTGCCCAGCACCCCCAGGAACTTGGCCATCATTTCCGACTGCTCCTCGTAGAAGCGGGTTTCGCGCTTGCCTTCCAGTTGCAGGCGCGGGTCCGCCGCAAGGCCCGCGCGCAGGCCCGCGAGTCCGCCCCGTCCCTCGGACCCGTCCCGCTCGTTCATGCGCGCCACCACCACGGAATAGGACGAACGGCGAAACGCGGCCATCAGTTGATCCACATCGCCCCAGACTTCCGAGCTGAAGCCGGTGGCCCCGGCCTCGAAGATGCCCACCACGGTCCAGTCGCGCAGGCCGAAACGCAGGCTTTCGCCGATGCCCGTGCCGCTGAACCGCCGGGCGATGCTTTCCCCGGCGATGATCTCGGACGTGCCGAAGCGCGGCATGCGCCCTTCCTTCAACCGGACTTGCGAACGAAGTTCCAGGGAGTGGGGGCCGATGCCCCGGATGACCACGTTGGACGGCTTGGTGGTGCCGCGCTTGTTCAGGGTGATCAACACCACCAGTTCGCGCGCGGCCAGCGGGCCGCCGTCGGCGGCGCGGGCCACCTGGGGCAGGCTTTCCACCAGCGGGGCCTGGTCGCGGTCCACGGAGCTTTCCATCTCGGACTTGGCCCCCTGCCGCAGCACCACCACGTTGTCCGGCGAGCCGGTGAGCACCAGCGTGGCGCGCAACCCCTCGGACAGCATGAGCATGGCCGCGAACACGAACACCACCAGCGCCATGCCCCCCACGGTAAGGGCCGTGGTCAGGCGGCGCGCCAGCATGTTGCGCAGGCTGTACGAGAAAAGCGAGGCCATGCCGTTTCCCTATCGTCCCAACACATCCGCGATGCGCACCCGCCGTGCCCGCAACGCGGGCGCCGCGCCCGCCACAAGCCCCACCACGGCCGCCGCCGCGCCTTGCAGGGCCAGCGTTTCGCGCGACAGCAGGAACACCGGAAAGTAGTCGCCCAGCACGTGGGCGATGACCCGCGTGACCGGCACGGACAGCGCGCACCCGGCCAGCCCCCCCAGCAGCGACAGGGCCATCGCCTCGCCCGCCACCAGCAGGGCCACGTACCCGCCGCCGAAGCCCAGCGCCTTCAGGGTGGCGAATTCGCCCATGCGCTCGCGCGCGGACATGGCCATGGTGTTGGCAGCCACCGCCATGATGATCACGATGACGATGCCCGACACCAGCCGGATGGCCACGATGATGGCCTCGGTCATGGAGATGAACCCCATCTGGAAGGCCTGTTCCGTCTCGGTCAGGGTTTCGGCCAGCGAATTGCGGAACCGCGCGTCCACGTCGTTGGCCACGCGGGCGGCGTTCTCGGGCCGGTCCACGCCCACCAGATAGAAGCCCACGTGGTCGGCGCGGCCGGGATTTTCGGTCTTCATGCGCTCGTTGACGTAGGCCCAGTGGAAGAAGGCCTGCGTCTCGTCGGTGTTGGGGTAGCGCCCGGTGTAGATGGCCCGCACCGTCACGCTCCAGTCGCCGGGGTAGATGGTGCCCTTGAGGGGCACGGTGTCGCCCAGCTTCCAGCCGAAGCGCCGGGCCAGCCTGTCGCCCACGGCCATGCCCTTGCGGTCGCGCAGCAGGGCGGCCTTCTGGTCGTCGGGGATGACGTATTCCGGATACAGGTCCAGGTAGCTGCGCACGTCCACGGTGAAGTTGGCGAAAAGGTTCTTCTCGTCCACGTAGTACGCGCCGAACCAGTTGCCCCACGAAAGGTGGGTCACCCCTTCCACGGCGCGGATCTTGCCCGCGTAGGCCATGGGCAGCGGAAACACCAGCGAGATGGCGTTGCGGGTGACCAGCCGGTTGGCGGCCGAGGCGGAAACCCCCACGTACCAGGCTTCCACCGTGGTGCGCAAAAGGCCGAAGGCCATGATGGAAACGGCGATGCCCAGCACCGTCAGCGCGTTGCGCAGCGGGTGCCGGGCCAGGTTGCGCAGCACGAACCTAAGGGTGAGCATCGGCCAGTTCGCCCTTTTCCAGCAGCAGCAGGCGGCCCGCCCGTTCCGCCGCGCGCGGGTCGTGGGTGACCATGATGATGGTCTTGCCCATGGTGCGGTTCAGCCCGTCCATGAGGTCCAGGATTTCCCCGGCGGACACCCGGTCCAGGTCGCCGGTGGGCTCGTCGGCCACCAGGATGTCCGGGTCGGCCACCAGGGCGCGGGCGATGGCGGTGCGCTGCTGCTGCCCGCCGGAAAGCTGGCCGGGGTAGTGGTCCAGGCGGTCGGACAGGCCCACCATGGACAGCGCAGTGCGCGCCCGGTCGCGCCGTTCGCGCCCGGACAGGGGCGTGAGCAGCAGCGGCAGTTCCACGTTCTCCTGCGCGTTCAGCACCGGGATGAGGTTGTAGAACTGAAAGATGAATCCCACGCTGCGGCTGCGGTCCAGGGTGGTGATGTCCGTGCCGCCCACGAAGATGGATCCCGCGTCCACCCGGTCGATGCCCGCGATGAGGTTGAGCAGCGTGGATTTGCCGGAGCCGGACGGACCCATGAGCGCCAGGAATTCGCCGGGGGCCACGGCCATGTTCACGCTGGTCAGCACCGGCACCACCTGCGCGCCGCGCCGGTAGGCCTTGGACACCCCCTCGAGCCGGATGGGCGGGCTGGCCGTGCGCGGCGCGCGGGCGGGAGCAGCGCCGGGCGCGCCATCCGGGTCCAACACGACATCCGGGCCCAACACCTCATCCCCGCCCACCCCCCTATCCGGGCCGGGCGCGCCGTCCTGCGGGGCGGGACGGGGAGGAGCGGCGGAATCCTGCGCGCGGCTCATGGCTGCATCCGCACGCGGTCGCCGTCGGCCAGGTCGGCGGGCGGGTCGGCCACCACCCGTTCGCCCTCGGCCGGACCGGACAGCAGTTCCACGGCATCGCCAAGGGCCATGCCGGTGCGCACGGGGGTACGTTGCACCCTGCCCTCGCGCACCACGAACACGGCCCGTCCGCCACTCGGGTCCCCCACGGCACCCTCCCCGCGCACGGCGGTGGCGGGCACCGCCGGACGGGCGCGGCGTTCATCCTCGGAAGGCACGCGGTCCAGAAAGGCCACACGGGCGCTCATTTCCGGCAACACGCGCGGGTCCAGCGAATCGAAGGCCACCTTGACCATGACCGAGGCCTTGCTGCGGTCGGCCGTGGGCACGATGATGTGCACCCGGCCGGGAAAGCGCTCGTCCGGCAGGGCGTCCAGGGCGATTTCGCAGGGTGCGCCCGGTTTCACCCGGCCCACGCTGGATTCGCCGACGTCCGCTTCCACCAGCAGCGAGCCCATGTCGGCGATGGTCACCACGCTGGCCTTGGCGTTGGCCGCCGCGCCCAGCGGGGTGATGATGTCGCCCACGTCGGCGTTCTTGGTCAGCACCACGGCGTCGAACGGCGCGCGAATGAAGGTGTATTCCAGCTGCGTCTCGGCCTCGCGCCGGGCGGCGGTGGCGGCGGCCAGCCCGTCGCGGGCGGCGCGGGCCGAGGCGTCGGCCGTGAGGGCGCGGGTTTCGGCGGTGTCCAGGTCGGACCGGGAGATCACGTTTTCCGCCAGCAGCCTGCGCATGCGGGCGTGGTTGCGGTTGGCGTCCGTCAGTTCGGCGGCGGCGCGGTCGATGTCGGCCCGCGCGGCGCGCTCGTTGGCCAGCGCGCGATCCAGGACGGCACGGGCGTCGTCGCTTTCCAGCCGGGCCAGCACCTGCCCGGCGGTCACCCGGCTGCCCTCCTCCACCCCCAGCCATTCCAGGCGCGAGGTGATCTTGGACGCCACCGACGCCTTGCGCTGCGCGGTGACGTAGCCGCTGGAAACCAGCGTGGTCATGGACTGGGTGGGATACGTCCGGGCCACCACGGCAAGACGCACCTCGCGCTCCGCCGGAAACAGCAGCCGCGCGGCCGCCCCGGCGCAGATCACCGCCACCACGGCCAGCAGCCAGAGCCAGCGCCGCCGGGGAGAACGCCGGGGCGACTGCCAGCCGGTCTTGTCGATGGACAGCCTGCCGAGGTCGGACTGTGCGGTTCCACCCGACGCGACACCGCCGGAAACCGAGGCTTCGCCGGAAGGGGACGAAGAAATGGAGGAGGACGATGACATGTGGGCTCGCAGGCGTCACGGTTCATGGAGGGGGGCAGCCCCGGCGCAACAGCCGTCCGGCGTGCTGCGGCGGGCATCGGCACCATACCAGAACGCGCCCCGCGTGCAACCGCATAGTCCGCTTCGCGTGCGGCTGCGTTTCACCGCTTGCCGTTTTCCCCCTTCCATGGTGCACATGGCATTCCTCCATTACTGTTCCGCAGGGCATGGCGCATGCTGTTGCATGGCATGCCGCAAAAATTGGGGCGCCACTTCACGGGAGAGTTGCAGATGAAAATTTCTCTGATACTTGACCGAAAAAGGGAAAAGGGATAGCACACATGACACTCCGGTTCAGCATGCGCGCGGCATGCCGGTTCGTACGGCATCGCCCTACCCGCCCGATACGGGTAACGGACCATGCGCCACCCGGACGACACGACCAACGAACAGCACAGGTTTGCACATGCCCAGCTTCGAAGCAGACAACCTTACCCTGCACAAGATAAACGTCGCTCCCATGTTTCGCTGTACGCGCTGCCACTTCGGCCCCCCGGACACCTCGTGGGCGGGCCAGAAGAACGGCGAGCACCGCCGGGTGCTCGTCTGCCGCTCGTGCGGCGCCCGCGCCGTGGCCACCTTCCGCGTGGCGGCGGACAATTCGCGCTGGGAAATCCTGTCCGTGGAAGACATGGAATAGGAAGGCGGCGCGCCGCAGGAACGCACCCTGCCCATGGGCGCTCAGGGTTGCCAGTCCGGCGAGATCACGCCCCAGCCCGTTTCATGGCGGCGCAAGCGCACGCATTGCAGGTGGCGTACCGGCAGTGTGAGCAGTTCGTCCCGTCCTGCGTGGCCCAGCGCGCACAATACGGAACGGATCAGCCCGGCGTGGGTCACGGCCAACACCAGAGGGGCGTGGACGTGATCAGCGGCACCGTCCGCAAGGCACGGCCGCCCTGCGTCGCATCCCCCCTCCCCCTCTCCCGCGCAGTCCCGCCACATGGCGGACAGCGCCCGCAGGCCGCGCGCGGCCACGTCCGCGCAGCATTCCCCACCCGGCGGGCGAAAGGTCCAGGGTTCGCGGCCGCGCCGGGCGTAGGCGTCCGGCCGGGCTTCCCGCACCTGGGCCTGAGACAGCCCTTCCCATTCCCCCAGGTCCATTTCCGCAAGGTCGGCCAGAACGGTGACCGGAATGCCCGATGCGCCCGCAGTGCCCGGCAACCCGGCGCAGCCGCCACTGCCGCCCGCGCCGTCATCCTGCCCCAGCATGAGCCGGGCCGTCTCCCGCGCCCGCGCCAGCGGCGAGGCATAGGCCCGCGCCACGGCCAGCCCGGCCAGGCGCGGCCGCCATGCAGCGGCCTGCGCGCGGCCTTCGTCGGACAGCGGCACTTCGGTGTGGCCGATGTACCGGCGTGGGCCGTCGCCCATGTCCGTGGCCGCGTGGCGGAACAGCAGGATATCCGGCATGGTGGTCACGGGTGGTGCCCGCCACTGCCGGGTTGCCCGGCCGGACCGTGTGATGGGGGCGCGTGCGGCGCACCGGTCGCATTCATGGCGCACGGGGCGGCCTGTCCGGTCTGCTTGGTCTGCCTGGTCTGCCCGGCCCCGTCAGCCGACGGTTCCCACGCGGGCATGCCCACAGCCAGCGGATGCAGGATGTCCGCCAGCGGCCGCCCGGCCTCGCGCTCGATGCGCGTGCGCAGGGCCAGCGCCCGGCGCATCCGCCCCTCTATGGCGGCGGCAGCCTCGGCATCGTGGCGCCATTGGGCCAACTTCTCGCCGAAGCGGCTTTCCACGTCCACCACCGTGTGGCAGCGCACCAGTTTGTCCGCGAAGTAGACCAGTTCCCGCTCGGTCAGGGGCTGGCCGTCCGGCAGCGTGGTGTCCCGGTGTGCGGCGACCATGTCCGCCACGCCGGAAAAGCCCAGTTCGCGCAGCAGCGCGCCTCCGGCGGCCTCGTGGTGGGGTTGGCCCTTGGCAATGTCGTGCAGCAGGGCGGCGGCCTCGGCCAGGTCCCGGTCCAGAAGTGCGCCCGTGGCGACTGTTCCGCCAGCCACGCCGCCAGTCCGCGCAGCATTCAGGGCGTCGGCCAGGCGCACGGTCACGGCGGCCACCCCTTCGGCGTGGGCGACGCCGCCGGACGGCATGGACCGCACCGCCAGCAGGGCGCGCGCCTCCTGCGACGTTGGGACGTTGCGGACGGGCCAATCGGCGCAGGCCGCGCGGTAGTCCTCGGGCGTGTCCATGTCGCGCAGGATGAACCGGTCGGGCACGCCGACCTCTTCCAGCACGCCCGGTCCCAGCCGATGCAGCGCGCCGCGCAGCCCGCCGTCGCCGCCATCGCCCAGAATGATCGAAAAAACCGATGCGGGCAGCAACGGCGGATGCCCCCACTGCCCGCCGAACACCGGCAGCACTACCCGGCCGGGGCGCCGGGCCTCGTGTTCCAGCAGCAGGCGCACGGTCAGGGGCCGCACCAGCGCGGCATCCACCGGCAACAGCAAGGCCCTCGCTCCGCCAGTCCCATCAGTCCCGCCAGTTCTGTCAGTCCCGCCGCCACGCTGCGCCACGGCCGCCAGCCCCGCGCGTACCGAGGAGAACATGCCCCCTTCACGCCATGCCGGGTTATGCACCGTGGCCGCGCCAAGCCGGGCCGCCTCCGCCGCCACCTCGTCCGCACGATGGCCGGTGACCACCAGTACGTCGGCCACGCCCGCCTGCCGGAACATCTCCACGCAGCGGGCCAGCACCGTGGCTCCGCCCAGGTCCAGCAACGGCTTGAAGTCCGGGGTCATGCGCGACGATGCCCCGGCCGCCAGCACCACGCCGACTATGGAAACTGGGGAAACCGGGGGGACCGGGAGGGCAGCCGCGTCGGGAGAAACGGCCTGCACGGCCGCTTCGCGCCTTGATCGTTCGTCCATTTCGATTGTCGACCTGTTCACTATCGAAACCATCGACCGTTCGTTGCTTCAGATGAAATCCGCCAACACATGCACAAGGCCGGTCATGCACCATCCGCCACGCCCAGCGGCGTCACCGCCTGCATGGGCGCCACCATGCGGCGTACCCGGCTGGCGGCCCGCGCCTGCACCAGTTCCGCCACGATGCTCACGGCTATTTCCTCGGGCGTTTCCGCGCCGATGTCCAGCCCGATGGGCGAATGCACCCGTTCGATGGCCGCGCGCGGGGTGCCCGCCTCTTCCAGCCTGCGGTACACGGCGTCGCGCTTGCGGCGGCTGCCGATCATGCCCACGTAGCGGGCCGGGGTGCGCAGGGCGCTGGCCAGCACTTCGCCGTCGTTGCGGTGCCCGCGCGTGACGATGACCACATAGCAGTCCTCGTGCAGGCCCAGCCCCGCCAGCCAGTCACCGCCCGGTTCGACGCAACGCACTTCGTCCGCGCCGGGCAACCGATCGGCTCTGGCGAAATCGGGCCGGTCATCCACCGCCGTGACCCGGAACCCGGCCAGCGAGGCCATCAGCGCCACCTGCCGCCCCACGTGCCCGGCCCCGGCGATGACCACCCGCCCCGGCGAGGCCACGGGATCCGCCAGCAGGGACAGGCCGCCCGCCTCCACGCACAGCGGCCCGCTGGCCGAGGCCACGGCCTCGCACAGTCCGGCCAGCGCGCCGGGGTCCAGCGCCAGGTCGCCGCTGACGTCGGCCCCCTGCCCCTCGCCCGCCAGCAGCAGGCGGCGGCAGTCGGGCGCGGCATCGGGACGCAGCACGTTGACCAGCACGCAACGCCGCCCCTGCGTGGTCAGACGGTCCGCTTCGCGCAGCATGGACGCCAGGCGCGGGCAGGACGCGGCGCGCAGCGGTTCCACGTACAGCCGTACCCGGCCGCCGCAGATCATGTCCGATCCGGCGGCCTCGTCGGCGGACAGGTCGAAGCTGAGCAGGCGGGCCAACCCGTCGCCCAGGGCCGTGCGGCAGGCGTCCAGCACGCGCGCCTCAAGGATGCCCCCGCCCACGGTGCCCTCGAAGCCGCCCCCCGCTCCCTCGGGGCGCACGAACAGCCGCGCCCCGGCCATGCGCGGGGCGGAACCTTCCGCCGTGACGATGGTGGCCAGCACGGCCGCGCCGTCGCGCTCCAACGCGTCGGCCAGTTGTCCGAAGAACTGCGTCATGGTCGTACCCCCTTGGCAAGGGTGATGATGTCCCAGTGGTTTCCGTGGCGGCGGATGCGCCCCCGCACCGGCCCCAGCCGCCGCAGCAGGCTGCCGCAACGGCACGGTGGTGGCAGCAGGGCCGCCGCGTCGCCGGTGCGGTAGCGCAGCAGCACCATGGCCTCGGCGGCAAGGGTGGTCACCACCACCTCGCCGGTCTGGCCGTCCGGCAGCGGAGCGCCGGTGACGGGGTGGACGATCTCCACGAAGATGTCCGCCTCTCGCAGGTGAAAGCCGTGGTGGGCGGCGCATTCCACGCCGCCTCCGTAGCCCGTTTCGGTCATGCCCCAGTGGTCGAACACCTCGCAGCCGAAGGCCGCGCGCACCCTGTCCGCCGTTTCCGGCGGGGTGGCCTCCGCGCTGAGCAGGCAGGCGCGCGGGCGGGAGGCGGGAGCCTGCCCCGACAGCACTACCTCGGCCATGGCGTGGGCCTGCGTCGGCGTGGCGACAAAGACCTGTGCTCCGGATTGCGCCAGCAGGGCGGCGTGTTCCGGCCCGCTTGCCGCCGGGGGCAGCAGCACCGGATGCATGCCGGAGCGGCGCAGGCCCCGGCCCAGCAGATCGCCCACGCTGTCCGGCCGCTGGCCGGGCATGAGCACGGCCACCACGTCGCCGGGGCGGCACAGGGTGGTCATGCCCACGGCAAAGAAATCCACGGTGCGTTCGATGTCCGCGCCGGTGAAGCGCAGCCGCTTGGGCGCGCCGGTGCTGCCCGACGTGGGCAGGGTGACGATGCGGGCCACGGCGTCGTCGGCCACGCGCAGCAGGGCGTCACCATCCTCGCGCAGGTCGTCGGCCGTGGTGAAGGGCAGGCCGGGCAGTTCGTCAAGCGAACGGGGCAACGGCAGGCCCGTCAGCCGAGCGCGGTAGAATGGCGCTTCAAGGGCGCGGCGCACGGCCCCGCGCAGCAGTTCGTCCTGCCGGGCGCGCACCGTGGCCGGGGAAAGCTCGCCGGGCCGGATGAGCAGCCGCGCGGCCAGCCACGGGTCCAGCGGGGAGCGGGCCGGGGTGGCCGGGGTGGATGCCCCCTGCCCGTGCGCCACGGGCGCGGCGCACGCAGGGCACGGCGTGGACACGGCCCCGTCCGGCGATGCGGGGAATACGGGGTGCCGGGTCATGCGCCCTCCCCTGCATCCGGTTCGATTGCATCTCCCTCTCCCCCGGTCTTTCCCGTTCCGCGAGGCGCGCCGTTGCGGTGCAACGGCGCGCCGCCCGCCGAGGTCAGGTTCCAGGCGCAGAACGGCACCATGCGACCGTCCGGAGCGGCCACGTGGATGCAGCAGCCGCGCAGCCGTTCGGTGTCCAGCGTCCAGGCGTCCTGAAAGGCCATGCCGGACACGGTGAACCGCCGCCCGGCGCGGGCCAGGAAGCGTTCGAAATCGTCGCGGGGCGGCGCGGCGGGCGTGCCGTCGCCCGTGTCAGTGGCCGGAGCGGGCGCCGGACCGGGCGCCTTCCACTGGCGGCGCACGAAGGCCCGCGCCCGCTCCGCGCCCAGCGCGGCGGGGATGGGGGCCGGGGCGATGGAGCCGTTGCCGCCATTGCCGCCTGTCCCGCAGCAGGCCCCGCCCGCCGGTTCCAGCCCGCCTTCCTCGTGGGCCAGGAACGTGCCGCTGAAGGAGCACTGGGCGTGCTCGCACCCCGGCGGATGCAGGTGGGCCAGCGGTATCAGTCCGCCGGTCTGGTCGCGCACCGCGCGCATGACCTCGGGCAGGGTGATGCGCGCCGCCTCGCGCGGGGATTCCCCTACCCCGCCGTCCGCATCGTCCGGCGCGCCGAAGCCCTCGTACCGGCCGAAGAAGCTCACCGGCTGGAAATGCGCCCCGCGCACCACGGGCACCCGGGACAGGCCGAAGCGCACGATGTCGCCCAGGCAGTGGTCGTTGACCCCGCGCGCCACGGTGCACACCAGCACCACGCCCAGCCCGGCCGCAGCGCAGGCGTCCACGGCGCGCACCTTGTCCGCGTGCAGGGGCAGGCCGCGCAGCCGGGCGGTGGCCGCGTCGTCCGGCCCGTCGAATTGCAGGAACACCGAATCCAGCCCGGCGGCCGCGAGCCGGTCGGCGTAGCCCGCCTCTCGCGCCAGGCGCAGGCCGTTGGTGTTCAACTGCACGAAGGGATAGCCCAGGCCGCGCACGGCGGTGACGAGTTGCGGCAGGTCGTCGCGCATGGTCGGTTCGCCGCCGGAAAGCTGGATGTTGGCGTCGCCCGCGCGCGGGCGCAGCGCGGCCAGGCGGGAAACCAGGTCGTTCAGCGAGGGATCTTCCGCCGCGCCCGGCCCCCGCGTAGCGGCGTCCATGCCGTCGTTCCGCGTTTCCGCCGCCGCGAAGCACACCGGACAGCGCAGGTTGCAGCGCGCGGTGACTTCGACGAGCAGGGTGCAGGTGTGCTGGCCGTGGTCGGGGCACAGTCCGCAGTCGCGCGGGCAGCCCAACACCCGTTCCGTGCCGGGGCCGCGCCGGGCCGTGGGAATCTTGGGGCGCACCCAGCCGGTGAACGCGGGCTCGCCCCGCCACACCGGCGCGGAAAATTCGCCGTGTTCCGGACAGCGCTTGACCAGCAGCACCGTGTCGCCCACGGCCACCCGCTCGGCCGGGGCCAGGCCCAGGCACACCGGGCACACGCTGGCGGTGCGGGCCAGCACGCGGCCGTGCGGCGGCGCGGATGCATCGGCCCCGGCATGCCCATCGGCAAGGCAGTTGCAATCGCGCCCGGCCATGCCGCCTACTCCCCGCGCACCAGCGTGGGGTCCACGCCGTAGGCCGCCAGAACTTCGAACATCTTCGCGTGCGCCTCCAGCAGCAGGCCGTGGCACTTGCCGAAGTCGGGACGGCCGCCCCCGGTATCTCCCAGGATGGCCCCGCACGAAATGCCCCCGCTGGCGGCGGTGCGCTCGCGGAACCATTCGGCGAATTCGGTGGTCATGCCTTCCAGCGCCTCGTGGGCGTCCTCGCCGTCGTGGCCCTTGGCGGCGCACAGGCCCATGGCCATGCACCCGCCCAGCAGGATGCCGCAGGCGCCCTCGGACAGGCCGAAGCCCCGGCACAGGCCGCCCGCCGCGCGCACCGCGTCGGGCGCCTCGCGCCCCTGCACGTCCAGCAGCAGCATGACCATGATCTGGGTACAGCAGTACCCGGAGGCCCCCAGGGCCAATACCCGTCCGAACGCGTCGTCGCTCATGAAGCATCCCCCCGTGGCTCGCCCTGCCGGTGGCCGTTGCGCCGGGCCAGCAGCAGCGCATAGCCGGGCCGTCCCCCGCCACTGCCGCCGCACCCGAACAGTTCCGCCAGCCCGGCCCCGGCAAACAGCAGTCTGCCCGCCAGTTCCGCCAGCAGGCGGCTGTGGTCCTCGAACGCCAGCACCGTGAACCCGGTGCGTTGCAGCATGTCTTCCATGGCCGCGCGCGGGATGGCCCCGGCAAGGCAGGAACGGCCGGAGACCGGCGGCGCGGAGCACCGGGGCTCGCCACCGTCAGCGCAGCCGTCCGTGCCGCGCCATGCACCCGCCGGGCGGCCATCCCGCACATACAGGTCGGACCAGACCAGCACGCCGCCGGGCCGCAGCACCCGCGCCAGTTCCGCCAGCACGGCCTCCCGCCCCGGCAGCACCGAGAGCACGCATTCGCAGAACGCCCCGTCGAGGCTGGCGGTGCGCAGCGGCAGGCCAACTTCGGCATCCGCCCCCGCGTTGGCCCGTATCAGCGGCATGGCTTCATCGCGGCCGCGCGCCTCGTCCAGCAGGCTGGCGGAAAGATCCAGCCCCACCGCCGCCAGGCCACGTTCGCGCAACAGGGCCACGGTTTCGCCCGGCCCGCAGCCCACGTCCGCCACCAGCGCGCCCTGCGGCAGGCCCACCAGTGGCGCGGCCAGTTCCAGCGCGCGCCGGGTCAGGGCCAGCCCGCCGGGCCGCAGCATGGCGCCGGACACGGCGCGCAGGGCCGGGTGTTCCCACGGACCTGTTCCCGTGGCGGCGGCCCCCTCCGGCACAAGGACGTTGACGGCGGACGGCGCGCTCACTTGTCCTCCAGCAATTGTTCCACTTCCAGCATCTTGCCCAGCGCCAGGGCCTCATCCACCAGCACCAGCCCGCAGTCCGGGCAGGTCAGCAGGCGCACGTTGAAGGTGCTGCCCAGGTAGGTCAGTTCCACCGAGAGCGGGCGCGGCGTGCCGCCGCAGGCGCAGGCCCAGTTGCCCGACGCGGGCAGGTAGGCCGGTTCATGGGGCGATTCCTTCCACCCGCCGGGGGGCGGCCCCTGCGGCAGCACCATGCGGTGGGCATAGGCCTGCCGGATGGCATAGGCGGGCGCGCCGCCCGCGCCCCCACCACCGCCCGCATCCTGCGGCGCGGGCTCGTACCCCGCCCAATGGGTGACGCGCACCCGGCGCAGGCAGGCCAGGCGCATGCCGGCGTCGGCGTCGATGAAATACCGCCCGCTGCGTTCCGCTTCCGCGATCACGCCGCGCAGGTCGTCGTCGAGAATGCGCCGCCGTTCCATCACCAGCCGCATCTCCGGCGCGATGCGCAACGCCAGTTCCGGCGCGACATCAGATGAGGTTTCACCGTAGACCTCGCGCAGCAGGCGGTCGCGCAGCCGGGCGCGGTTCTCCTGCCGGGCGGTGATGTGCGGGCCGGGGGCGGCCGGGTCCGGATTGCCGCCGGGCAGCGGCGGCAGCAGCAGGTCCAGCAGGTGGCTGGCGGGGCTGCCCGCCTCGGCCAGCCGGTCGCGGCACATGGCGCAGTAGGTGACGAAGGGCAGGTCCGAGGCGTCGGCCCTGCGCTTGATGACGGTGCGGGCCAAATCCGGGTCCGCCTCGGCCATCAGGCCGCCGTAGCCGCAACATTCGGTGAGCTGACCGGTCAGGTCCGGCTCGTGCACCGCCACCCCGCGCGCGGCCAGCAGCTTGCGCACCGTGGCCCGCAGGGGTGCGTCCTCGCGCGCCGCGCAAGGGTCGTGCAGGGTGAGGGCCGCCGGGACGGGCACCTCCCGCCCGCCGGTCCCGTATTCCGCCAGCGCGGTCCACAGCATGGTCTGGGGCAGGTCGGGCAGCAGCGTGCGCAATGTGGTTCCACAGGACGGACACCCCACCACCAGCGTGGGCCGCCCCATGGCCTCCCAGCCGTGGCGCAGTTCTTCGGCGGCGGCAGCGGCCAGGTCGTCGCGCCCGGCCCACAGGGCGGGCGCGCCGCAACAGCGCAGGGCGATGCCCGTGCCGCCGGGCAGCCGGTCGGACAGCACGGCCCACGCCTGCGCCACCCTGTCCGGCGCGGACGCCGCAAGCTGGCAGCCGGGCAGGAACAGCCACGCGCAGGTCGTGGCCCCGGCCGGTGCGCGCAGCAGCGCGGCATGCGGCCCGTTGCTGAAGGCCATGTCGTCCAGCGCGAATTCGTGGGTGGAGGGCGGCATCTTGCCGTCATGCACCAGGGTGCGCCGGGCCTCGTGGCACAGCGGGGCCATGTCGAACCCGGTGGGGCACACCGTGCCGCACAGGCCGCACAGGCTGCACGAGTTGATGAACCGGTTGGCCTGATGCACGCCCTTGACGATGGCCAGGTTGTTGTAGATGCGCCGGGCGTGCTTCTTGGGGTAGTCGCCGTACTTTTCCAGATACGGGCACACCTTCACGCATTCCAGACACTGGCATTGCAGGCAGCGGGCCGCCTCTTCCCGGTACGGGGCGTCGGGCGCGGACTCGCCGCCCCCCTCCCCCACTGGCGGCAGCGCGGGCAGCGCCACGGGCGGCTCCGCCCGCACCCCGACAAGGCTGGTGAACAGCCGCGTCTCGAACGGCCCCTGCCGCTCGCGCCCGGCGGCCAGCGACACGCCGGTGAGGTGGCGGTCCATGGAGGTGGCCGCGTGGCGGCCGTCGGCGGCCTCGTCGATGCAGCGCGGCAAACCTGCCGGGCCGTCCACGGGCCAGCCGCCGCAGAACACGCCGGGCAGGTCCGGGTGGGCCAGGGTCAACGCGTCGCACTGGTCGCGGCCGGGCAGGTCCAGCGCGCGGGCGGCCGCCGGGCTCCACGCCACGAACACCGCCCCGTGCGCGGCGCGCATCTCTTCCAGCGCCGCCGCCGTGGGCGCGACCGGTGCGGCGAAGCGCACCTTGAGCCCGGCCAGCCGGTCCAGTTCCTTGTGCAACGCCTGTGACGGCAGCACGTCCGGGGGGATGGCGGCCAGGCGGCCCAAGGCGGCTGATCGGGCGTCACCATCGACATCACCGGCGACATCACCGGCGGCGTCACCATCGGCAGCACTCTCTCCCCCGTCTTCCAGCCATCCGGCCAGGGTCACCGCGTGGCCCTTCTTCGCCAGGTCCCAGGCCACGGTCAGCGCGGCCAGCCCGCCGCCCAGCACGGCGGCGCGCAGCCCCCGCCCCGGCAGGGGGCGCGGGTCGGCCGCAGGAACCGACAGCGCGGCGCAGGCCCGCTCCAGCGCCCCCACGGCAATGGTTCCACCCGCCTCCCCACGCAGGCAGGCCGCCTCGCAGGGGGCCTCGCACAGCCGGGCCAGCACCCCCGGCAGGGGCATGGTGCGTTCCAGCACCCCGCGCGCCTCGCGCCAGCGGCCTTCGGCCGCGTGCCCCAGAAAGGCGCGCGCGTCCACGTGCAGCGGGCACGCCGCCTGGCAGCGGGGCGGTTCTTCCTGTATGCAGCGCGACTCCCAGTCGCGCAGCGAGGTCTGGTCCATGCCGGGCTCCCCCTTGCGGGCTGTACGGACGGGCTGTACGGACGGGCCGCCGGGGAACATCCCACGGCCCGAGAAAATGACGCCCCGGGGCGGAGCGCGTCCACCCCGGGGCCATGTTGGTTGTCCTACGCGCCCTTGAGGCCCGCCAGCACCTTTTCAGGCAGGGCGGGCAACTGGCGGATGCGCACGCCGCACGCGTGGTAGATGCCGTTGATGATGGCCGCATGCGGCACGGTGAGCGGCAGTTCGCCCACGCCCGACGCGCCGAAGGGACCGTCGCCGCGCGGGGTTTCCACGTAGATCAGTTCGATGTCGTCGGGGATGTCCTTGATGTACGGAATCCCCGCGCCCGCCATGGTGGCGTGCTTCTTGAGGTCCTCGTAGTCCTCGGACAGGGCCAGGCCCACGCCCTGGGCCAGGCCGCCATACAGTTGGCCGTCGGTGACCAGCTTGTTGCAGACCTTGCCGATGTCGGCCGCCATGGTCAGCTTGTCCACGGTGGTCTTGCCGGTGGCGACCTCCACGGCCACCTCGGCCATGAACACGCCGTACATGTACGCGGTGAAGGGCTTGCCCTGGGCGTTCTCGTCGCAGTGGGTGCCCGCCGCCGTCCACGCGCCGCGATGCTTGGTGGGGATCTTCTCGTCCACCATCTCCTGGTAGGTGCGGAAGCCGCCGGGCTTGCGCATGGCTTCCACCAGGTTTTCGCAGGCCACGCGCACCGCGTTGCCGGTGACGTACTGCGAACGGCTGCCGCCCGCCGGGCCGCTGTTGGGGGCCTTGCTGGTGTCGTTGAGCACCAGGCGGATGTTCTGCGGCGCGATGCCCAGCGGACGCAACGCCTCGTGGGCGGTGCCCAGCGAGCCCATGTCCGCGCCCTGGCCGTGGTCTTCCCAGCAGTTGTAGATGGTCACGGTGCCGTCGGGGTTCAGTTCGGCGTCGCATTCCGAGGTGTCCGGCCCGTCAAGGCCGCAGCCGTACACGCCCACGGCGACGCCCACGCCCTTCTTGACCGCCGCCGTGGACCCGGCCTTGGCCTTTTCCAGCGCGGCCTTGTACTTGGGCCGCAGGATGTCGATCATTTCCGGCAGGCTGTACACTTCCGGGTCCTGCCCGGTGGGGTTGGTGTCGCCCTTGCGGTAGACGTTCCGGTAGCGCAGTTCCAGCGGGTCCATGCCCAGCTTTTCGGCCAGTTCGTCCATCAGCACTTCGGACGGGAACTCGCTTTCCGGCGCGCCGTAGCCGCGGAAGGCAGAACCCCACGCGTGGTTGGTGCACACCGTGCGGCCCTGGCCCCGGATGTTGGCGATGCCGTAGCCCGCCCCCGCGAACTGCGCGCCGCGCAGGGTCAACAGGTCGCCGAACTCGGAATACGGGCCGTGGTCCACGATCCAGTCGGTTTCCATGGCCTTGATCTTGCCCGACTTGTCGGCGGCGTAGCGCACGTTGAAGAAGAACGGCGAGCGCTTGCCGGTGTAGTTCTGCTGCTGGCGGTAGTTGTAGCGCAGGTGCACCGGACGGCCGGTGGCCATGGCCGCCACGCCCACCAGGGCTTCCATGGTGGGGCTGAACTTGTAGCCGAAGGTGCCGCCCGCCGGGTTCTGCACCATGACGATCTTTTCCGGCTCAAGGCCAAGGCCGGGGGCGATCATGTACAGGTGCAGGTGCAGGCCGATGGACTTGGAGTGGATGACCAGCCGCCCCTCGCCGTCCATGTAGGCGAAGCCCACGTCCGGCTCGATGGGCAGGTGCGGCTGGCGGCCCACGTAGTAGTCGCCTTCCACCACCACGTCGGCCCCGTCGAAGATGGGCCTGGTGTCCTCGCCCTTGGCGATGTTCTGGATGAAGTACACGTTGGGGGTGCCGGGGTGGATCTCGATGGCGTCCTCGGCCATGGCGGCCGGGGCGCTCATGTAGGCGGGCAGTTCCTCCAACTGCACCTTCACCTTTTCGGCGGCGGCGCGGGCGTGCTTTTCGCTGTCGGCGCAGACGATGGCCAGGGCATCACCGTACTGGAACACCTTCTCGTCGCACAGGATGGGCCGGTCCCAGCCGTCGCCCTTGTTGGAGGGGAAGGTGATCAGGCCGGTGATGCGGTTCTTGCCCTTGACGTCCTTGTGGGTGAGCACGCTGTGCACGCCGGGCATCTTTTGCGCTTCGGAGGTGTCGATGGACAGGATTTTGGCGTGCGACACTTCCGCCTGCACCAACGCAAGGTGCAGCGCTTCGGAGGGCAGCTTCAGGCCCAGGTCCGCACCGTAGTCGCAGGTGCCCGTTACCTTGGCAATGGCGGAGGGGCGGGGGTACTTGGTTCCCCAGATGTGGCCATCTGCGGGAATCTTGAAGCAGAGTTCGTCGGTGCTCATCTCGCCGCGCAGCACCTTGGCGGCGTCCATCACGGCATCGACCAGAGGCTTGTAGCCGGTGCAGCGACAGGCGTTGCGGTGCTTCTGGAACCAGTCGCGCACGTCGTCGCGGCTGGGGTTCCTGTTTTCTTCCAGCAACTGTCTGGCAGAGACGATGAACCCCGGCGAGCAGAAGCCGCACTGCGCGCCGCCGTGGGCCGCCCAGGCCAGTTGCAGCGGGTGCAGGCAGTCGGGGGTGCCCACGCCCTCGATGGTGGTCACCGAAGCCCCCTCGGGCAATCGGCGCATCTTGTACGCGCACGAACGCACCACCTTGCCGTCAAGGATGACGCTGCACGCGCCGCACTGCCCTTCGCCGCAGCCCACCTTGACGCCGGTGAGCAGCAGTTGTTCGCGCAGCACGTCCGCCAGCGTCGCGTCCGGATCGACGACGAGGTTGCGGGGTATGCCGTTGACGATGAAATGCTTGTTGATCATGAGCCTGGCCTCCGTGGATCTGTCCGTTGCATGTTGCGCGGGCGGGCGAACCGCCCTTTCCGTCGCGGGCGAATGCATCGCCCTTCCCTGCACGGGCGGCTTGCGCCGCCCCTCCCTTTCCGCCGGTCCGGCTCGGGGTCACGTCCCCTTGCCGAACGGGCAGGCGGGGTACCGGCATTCCTGGCAGCCGAGGCACAGGCCGCCATGGCCGAGCGCGATGATGTCCTCCCGCGTGACGGCAAGCCCGGCCAGCAGCCGGGGCGCCACGAGGTCGAAGATCGACGCCCGGTGGTACATGACACACCCGGGAAGGCCCATGACGGGCACCTCGCCGAGATACGCCAGCATGAACATGGAGCCCGGCAGCACCGGAGCCCCGTAGGCGACGACGCGCGCCCCGGCGGCCCTGATGCCCGCCGGGGTCTGGTCGTCGGGGTCCACGGACATGCCGCCGGTGACGACGACCATGTCCGCCCCTTCATCCACCAGTTCGCGGATGGCCCGGGCCGTGGCGTCGCGGTCGTCGGCCACCAGCACCTGGCGCACCACCTCGCTGCCGAGTTCCGCGAACTTGCGGCGCACCACGGGGCCGAACTTGTCCTTGATGCGACCGTGGAACACCTCGCTGCCCGTGGTCACCATGCCCACGCGGGCGCGGCGGAAGGGCAGCACGGAAACCGCCGATGCGCCGCCAAGGGCGCGTTCGGCATCGTGCAGCAACCGTTCGTGGACGATGAGGGGAATGACGCGCATGCCCGCCACCACCTGGCCCGCGCGCACCGCGCACAGGCCGTGCAGCGTGGACACGGCGAGTCCGCCCAGGCCGTTGACCCGGCCCAGGGCGGGAACATCGACGAGCAGCAGCCCGTCGTGTCCGGCGATGAGATTGACCCGCCCCTCGCATCTGGCTTCCGGGGCCACGCCGGCACCGCCGACGGCGCGCGCCAGACGCAGGGCGGCATCGTCTTCGTGCAGCTGGCCCGCGCCAAGGCGCAGGGCGTAGACGTGCTCCTTCCCCATTTGCAGAAGGAGGGGAATGTCCTCGGGGGCGATGACGTGCCCCTTGCGGAACCCCGGCCCCTTTTCCACGCCGGGGACGATGCGCGTCATGTCGTGACACAGCATCATGCCCACGGCTTCGTGGACGGGGACGACCGAAAGGCCGTGTTCGTGACCATGCATGTGCTTCTGCTCCCGTGAAGGGACAGGCAGCATTCCGGCGTTGCCGCAGTCGGTGTGGGAGCCCTCTCGGACGCAAAGAGAAGGGCATGGCCGGACTGAATATGCAGGCACTCCTAGTGTGCATATGTATCAGCCCTGACAGGTCACGGTCAACGAACAACGCGTGTTAATTCAAGCATGACAACATGTTGCAATGACTGTTCATACAACCTGCCGTTAACCGTACGGAGTATGTACGCATTCACATGCCGTAAGCACTCGCTCGCTTGCGATGGCGCCGTCTTCACGGGTCGTAATGGAACTGTCTGGGGACATGAAACAACGAAGGCAGCCTTATAGCGATGATTTTTGCCGTCATAATTACTTATAAAAACCATAAATGACACTTAAATGCGCTTTAGAGTGTCAAATCATGCGTATATATTCCGTTTGGCGCTGATTTTATTGACCTTGCCCCTAGGGGCTGTTTCTAAAGTAGGATTTTCGTTCGTTGGCAAGGAAAACAAGCCTGCCATGAGGGAGTGCCTCAGCCGTTAGGCGAGCGCGCAGCGCGAGTCTTACGGATGAGGACCGCAGAGCGCGGCAGCCGTTAGGCGAGTCTGCGAGCCTTACGGATGGCGACCGCAGCGCGTACTCTTCTCGTATTCGACCGACATGGCAGGCGAAGTTTGACCTCGTTGCGCACGATGTCCGTAGGGCTCGCAAGCTCGCCCAACGGCCACGCTTCGCGCCCTTCGGGTCGGACGCCAACGGACGAAAGGACAATTTAGATACAGCCCCTACCGCCCGATACAGACCTGCTGCGCTTGGCCCAAACTCACCATGCGGGCACGGCGCATGGCCCGGCGACCAGCCGGTTCCACCAGGCGAGCCCGCACGCGCGCGGCGGTATTCGTGTCGGAATTCACTAGTTTGAACGCGCAACCATCCGTATTTTCACCACTTCATCCTCCCGACGCAAACACATCCGCATTCCAACCAAAAACAACCAGAACAAACCGTAACAGACATCATGCCTGCCCCGCTCAGTGACAAAACCTGCGCATATGCTGCATTTAACTCACCGATTTCTATTAATATTTTCTTGTTTTCACCGCGAACCCTGTTATGGTGCCCCAAAAGATACGATGCGAAGGTGGCGTCAGGTCCATCTTCTCCGGCAGGACCAAGGGTCGTACCGGCCGCGCGAAGCCAGCAGGCACGCGCGTCCGTCCGGAAGCCTGCGGAACCGCGACGGCGTCGATTCCCGAGAACGCCCGGCGGCATCGTGTCGTCTCCCCTCCTTCGCACGGCAGGGGACGCGCGTACGGCCGCGCGCACGGATTCGCGGATGCAGCACGAAGGTCCGCCGGACCTTTCGGATTCTGTGAGGGGCTTTAACAAGGAGTGAAACATGAAAACTACGCGGCGGAGTTTTCTCAAGCTCATGGGCGTGAGCGTTGTCGGTCTCTCGCTCGGCCAGCTTGGGTTCGATCTTGCTGAAGCGCAGGCGTATGCCAGCAAGCTCAAGATCGAAGGCGCGAAGGAAGTGGGCAGCGTCTGTCCCTTCTGTTCCGTCTGTTGTCAGGTCATCGCCTATGTCAAGGACGGCAAGCTCGTTTCCACCGAAGGCGACCCCGACTTCCCGGTGAACGAAGGGGCGCTGTGCGCCAAGGGCGCGGCCCTTTTCTCCATGTACACCAACCCGCACCGCCTGACGAAGCCGCTGTACCGCGCTCCGCACAGCGACAAGTGGGTGGAGAAGGACTGGGAGTGGACCCTGAACCAGATCGCGCGCCGCGTTAAGGACGCCCGCGACAAGGACATTATCCTCAAGAACGAGAAGGGTCAGACGGTCAACCGCTTCGAATCCATTTTCATGATGGGCACCTCGCACGCCTCCAACGAGGAATGCGCCGTCATCCATCAAGCCATGCGCGGCCTGGGTGTTGTCCATATGGACCACCAGGCCCGGGTCTGACACAGTCCCACTGTTGCGGCTCTGGCAGAGTCGTTCGGTCGCGGGGCTATGACGAACCACTGGATCGATATCAAGAATACCGATGCAGTGCTCATTATCGGCAGCAATGCCGCGGAACACCATCCTGTCGCGTTCAAGTGGATCATGCGGGCCAAGGACAACGGCGCGGCGCTCATGCACGTGGACCCCAAGTTCTCCCGCACGTCCGCCCGCTGCGACTTCCACGTGCCCCTGCGTTCGGGCACGGACATCGCCTTCCTGGGCGGCATGGTGAAGTACATCCTTGACAAGGAACTCTACTTCAAGGACTACGTCTTCAACTACACCAACGCCGCCTTCGTCGTGGGCAAGGACTACGCCTTCAACGAGGGCGTCTTCAGCGGGTACGACCCCAAGACCCGCAAGTACGACCAGTCCAAGTGGGCCTTCGAGACGGGTCCCGACGGCGGCCCGGTCATCGACGAAACCCTGAAGAACGAACGGTGCGTCTTCAACCTGATGAAGAAGCACTACGAGCGCTACACGCTGAAGAACGTCTCCGACGTCACCGGCGTCTCCGAGGAAAACCTGCTGCGCGTGTACGATGCGTTCTGCGCCACCGGCAAGCCGGACAAGGCGGGCACCATCCTGTACGCCCTGGGCTGGACCCAGCACACCGTGGGCGTGCAGAACATCCGCACCTCCACCCTCATCCAGCTGCTGCTGGGCAACATCGGCGTCGCCGGGGGCGGCATCAACGCCCTGCGCGGCGAACCCAACGTGCAGGGTTCCACCGACCATGCGCTGCTGTACCACATCCTTCCCGGCTACAACGCCATGCCGGTGGCCCCGTGGCAGACCCTGGCCGACTACAACAAGGCCAACACCCCGGTCAGCAAGCTGAAGAACAGCGCCAACTGGTGGAGCAACCGGCCCAAGTACGTGGCCAGCCTGCTCAAGGGCTGGTACGGCGACGCGGCCACGCCCGAGAACGACCTCTGCTACGAATACCTGCCGAAGCTCGAACCCGGCGAGGACTACTCGTACATGTACGTCATGGACAAGATGTACCATGGCAAGATCAAGGGCGGGTTCATCTTCGGGGTCAACCCGATGAACAGCTTCTCCAACACCAACAAGATGCGGGCCGCCCTGGACAACCTGGACTGGCTGGTCTGCTCCGAACTGCACAACTCGGAAACCACGGACAACTGGCAGCGCCCCGGCGTCGATCCCAAGACCAAGAAGACCGAGGTGTTCCTGCTGCCGTCCGCCCACCGCATCGAGAAGGCGGGCACCATCAGCAACAGCGGCCGCTGGCTGCAATGGTTCGACAAGGCGGTGGAGCCGGGCGGACAGGCCCGCCACTTCGCCGACGTCTTCGTGCCGCTGGTCAACAAGATCCGCGACCTGTACCGCAAGGAAGGCGGCACCCTGCCCGATCCCCTGCTGAAGATGCACTGGACCGAAAAGTTCGACGCCGAGGAATGGACCCGCCGCATCAACGGCTTCTTCTGGGCGGACACCAAGATCGGCGACAAGGAATACAAGCGCGGCCAGCTGGTGCCCGCCTTCGCCCAGTTGAAGGACGACGGCACCACCTCGTCGCTGAACTGGGTCTACGCGGGCAGCTACACCGAGGAGGACGGCAACAAGTCCAAGCGGCGCAACGCCAGCCAGACGCCCATGCAGGCCAACATCGGCCTGTTCCCCAACTGGTCGTGGTGCTGGCCGGTGAACCGGCGCATCCTGTACAACCGCGCCTCGGTGGACCTGAACGGCAAGCCCTTCAATCCCAAGAAGGCCGTCATCGAGTGGGACGGCAGCAAGTGGATCGGCGACGTGCCGGACGGTCCGTGGCCGCCCATGGCCGACAAGGAAAAGGGCAAGCTGCCCTTCATCATGACCAAGGACGGCTACGCCCAGTTCTACGGCACCGGCCGTGTGGACGGTCCCTTCCCCGAGCACTACGAACCCGCGGAAACCCCGCTCGCCAGCCACCCGTTCTCCAAGCAGCTGTCGAGCCCGGTGTACAAGTTCCACACCTCGGACATGGACCAGATGGCCAAGGCGGCCGACCCCGACTACCCGTACGTGCTCACCACCTACAGCCTGACGGAACACTGGTGCGGCGGCGGCGAAACGCGCAACGTGCCCAACCTGCTGGAAACCGAGCCTCAGCTCTACATCGAGATGAGCCACGAGCTGGCCAAGGAAAAGGGCATCAACAACGGCGACGGCGTGATCGTGGAAAGCGCGCGCGGGCGCGTGGAGGCCATAGCCATGGTCACCGTGCGCATCCGGCCCTTCACGGTCATGGGCAAGACGGTGCATCTCGTGGGCATGCCTTTCGCCTACGGCTGGACCACGCCCAAGTGCGGTGACTCCACCAACCGCCTCACCGTCGGCGCGTACGACCCCAACACCACCATTCCCGAAAGCAAGGCTTGCCTCGTCAACTTGCGCAAGGCCGACAAGCTGACCGAAATAGCCTAACCAGAGCCGGGCGCGCCCCGTTGCGGGGCGCGCCCGTCAAGGAGCACTACGATGCCCAAGGCATTTTTAGTTGATACGACCCGATGCACGGCGTGTCGCGGTTGTCAGCTGGCCTGCAAGGAATGGCACGATCTGCCGGCCAACGAGACCAAGCAGCGCGGCTCGCACCAGAATCCGCCGGACCTCAACCCCAACAACCTCAAGATCGTCCGCTTCAACGAGCGGTTGACCAAGGAAGGCGTTGTGGTCTGGAACTTCTTTCCCGACCAGTGCCGCCACTGCGTGACGCCCGTGTGCGTGGACGTGGCGGACATGGCCCTGCCCGGCGCCATGATCAAGGACAAGAAGACCGGCGCCGTGCTGGCCACCGAAAAGTCGGCCAAGCTCAGCCCGGCCGACGCCAAGGCCGTGGCCGAAGCCTGTCCGTACAACATCCCCCGCATCGACCCCAAGACCAAGCGCATCACCAAGTGCGACATGTGCTTCGACCGCGTGTCCGCGGGCATGCAGCCCATCTGCGTGAAGACCTGCCCCACCGGCACCATGGTCTTCGGCGAGCGCGAAGAAGTGCTGGCCGTGGCGCAGAAGCGCCTCGCGGTGGCCAAGGAACGCTTCCCCAAGGCCCATCTGGTCGATATGGAGGACGTGAGCGTCATCTACCTGCTGGCGGAAGAAAAGGAACACTACTACGAGTACGCCGGTTTCATGTAGCAGCTACGCGGGCGCCCCGTGCGCCGCTTTCACCCTCTGATGGGGGCCCCGGCCCCCGGTTCTCGTGGAGCATTCATGGCCGCCAAACGCCAAAGTGTCGCGGAAACGCTGGCAGATGTCACTTCCCGCCGTCCCGTCCTCGAACCCGTGCTGCGGGCCTTCGAACCACTGCTCTCGGCCGGCCACGCGCTGGCCGGGAAACTCGCGGACCCGGTGCGCGAGGCGGGCCTGCGCCTGCCGGAACTGCAATGGGACCGCGCCCAGCAGGGGGTATCCCTGCTGGCGGGGGTTTCCCTGACCGGCATCGCCGGGCCCATGCGCCAGGCGGCGGAAGAACTGCTGCCGCTCCTGACCACCATAGAGGCGGTGGCGCCCCACGCGGATTCGCTGCGGGCGTTCTTCCTGCGTCCGGTGGAGGCCCCGGCGGAGTCCGCTGACAGCCGCGACGCCCTGGCCGAGGCCGTGGTGGCGGGCAGGTCCATCGAATCCATCGCCCGCGATGGCGGCGTGGAGCCGGACGTGCTTGCGTTCGTCACCGGCTTCGTGGTGTCTCCGGTGCTGCACGCCATGGTCGCCGCCGCCGTGCCCGAAGAAGGGGATGCCCCCTGGGACACGGGCGGGGCATGGCAGCAGGGCTACTGCCCGGTGTGCGGCGCCTTTCCCACCATCGCCTGGCTGGACAAGCCCATACTGGACGACAAGAACGCCTACCTGGCCGGCGGCGGCGGCAAGAAGCACCTGCATTGCTCCATGTGCGGCGCCGCCTGGAAGTTCCTGCGGGGGGCCTGCCCCTCGTGCGGAAAGGAGGTCAGCGGCACCATGGAAATGCTGCGCGAGACCGAGGCCGCCCGTGGCGAACGGCTGGACTGGTGCACCAAGTGCAACACCTATTGTCCCACCGTCGACCTGCGGGAACGCGAGGCCGTCCCCAACCTGGACGCCCTGGCGCTGGGCATGATGCATCTGGACATGGTGGCGGCGCGCAAGAAGTTGCGCCCGCTCAGACCATCCTTCTGGAATATGTATTGAACAGGAGCACCTTGATGAAATACCTGGTCATCTCCCTGTTTGCAGTGACCTTGCTCGTGGCCGGTGCGGCCCTGGCGGCCGACGCCGGGGATGCCGCCAAGGCCCCGAAGAAGGCCATCGAACTGAAGCACGGTACCTCCAAGCGGATGCACGTGATGTTCAACCACGCGACCCACAAGGACGTGGCGTGCGAGCAGTGTCACCACGACACGCCGGACCCCGCGAAGCCGTACGTCTCGTGCACCAACGACGACTGCCACGCCACCCCCGGCCCGCGCGAGCGCGACACCATGAGCATGTTCGTGGCCTACCACGCCAAGGACACCGACCGCTCCTGCTACGGCTGCCACAAGCAGATGGCCAAGGACCACCCCGAATTCTCGGGCTGCCGTCCCTGCCACATGAGCCCCCAGGCCAAGAAGGAAGCCGCGGCCGCCAAGAAGAAGTAGCCTCGCGGCCACGAACCGGATAACGCCCACCAGCGCCGGCCGGCCATCCGGCCGGCGCTTTCCGTGGGCTTCGGGACCGGCGGCGCGCCGTCGCGCGGGTTTCATCCCCCGCCGAGGGCTCGCGCGGATTCAATATCAACGGACCGGCCGCGTGCCGGTTTTCATCGGCCCGCGATTATGTCATGATGAACAGGTATGCTCGGGCCAACACATACCCTGCGCAGTCACGCAAACCGCGCCGGGCGTGACCCGTCCCGGTGATGTTTCCGGGACGCGGCTTTTTTCGGGCGTGGCCCTTGCCGGGCGCGCATGCCGCATGCCCCCGGAGGCTGCTTCACACCTACACGGAACACGCGCATGACCACCACTCCCCTTCGCTCCGCACCCGTCCCGCGTCCCACCGTCCGCCTGCACCTGTGGCTGGAGGAGGACGGCGAAATGGTCTTCGGCATGGGCCGGGCCATGCTGCTGCTGGCCATCGACGAGCACGGCTCGCTCAAGAAGGCGGCCGAAGCGCTGGGCATGTCGTACCGCGCCGCGTGGGGCAAGCTGAAGCAGACCGAGACCGCCCTTGGCCTGCGCCTGGTGGAGAAGGCGGGCAGCAACCGCGAGGGGTACCGCCTGACTTCCGCCGGACGCGAGGCCATGGACCGCTTTCGTGCCTGGTTCGCCACCGTGGAGCGCTGCGCCGTGGAAAGCGCGGCCACCGTGCTGCCCTGGCCGGTGCGCCAGTTCGAGGACAAGATCCGCGACGGCGAATAGCCGCCGGACGTCACCGGACGCCGCCGGTCTTGCTCTCCCTGGCCTCTCCCCGGACGCCCCCGGCCATCCGCAGCATCCCCCCGGCCCCACATCCCCCTCCACCGCCACATCCGCCGTCGCGCCCTTTTCCCGGCGGACCTCCCCCTGCCTGCCGGACTGCCGGGCTGCCGGACTTGACGATGCCCCCTTGCTGTCGCACCTAAAAGGAACGGCCCGGCATCGCCAGGCACGGACCCGCCCCCATCGCACGGCGGCGGGCTTGCCGTTCCCGGCCCTTCACACCGCACGTTCCCAGCCAAGGAGCCCCATGCACCAGCTTGTCCCCCGCGCCCTGTTCCTGCTCGTGGCGGCACTGTGCGCGAGCCTGTTCGTGTTCATCGGCGGACAGGTGCTGACCCTGTCCGACATGGCCGCGCGCATCCACCCGTTGCTGGGCCAGGCGGTGTTCTGGGGCGGCATGGCCGCCTACCTCGCCGCGCTGGGCTGGCTGGCGGCCAGCTGGTTCCTGAGGCCCCGCCCGCTGGCGCAGCCGCAGAACCCCACGCCCGAAGAACTGCGCGACTACCTGCGCCGCCTCACCGCGCGGCTGCGGAGCAATCCGCACCTGCGCGAAGGCGGCATGGCCCATCCGATGGCCGAATCCGCAGGCATGGCGGCGGCCGCCCCCCGTGCGCCCGGCGTGCCTGGCATGTCCGGCATGTCCGGCATATCCGGCACAACGGGCGAGGTGGCCGAAGCCGCCGCCCTGCTGCGTTTGCTGGACGCCGCCGCCCTGCGCGAGACCAAGCGCACCGCCTCACGCATCTTCCTGTCCACGGCCGTGGCCCGCAACGGCAGGCTGGACACGCTCATCGTACTGGTGCTGCTGGCGCGGCTGGTGTGGCGCGTCTCGTCCATCTACGACCAGCGGCCCCACCCGCGCGACATGGTGCGCCTGTACATCAACGTGGCGGGCACGGCCCTGGCGGCGGGCGCGCTGGAAGAGGCCGGACTGGAGGAACACATCCACGCCCTGCTCGGCCCGCTGCTCACGGCCTCTCCGCTGGCCTCGGTGCCGGGGGCCTCGCACGTGGGCACCCTGCTGGCAGCCGCCCTGGTGGACGGCTCCGCCAATGCCCTGCTGGCCCTGCGGGTGGGCATCGTCACCCGCAACATGCTCTCGCCCGTGCTGCCCGGCTGCCCGGCGCGCCAGAATCCCTACCGCGAATCGGCGGCCCTTCTGGGCCGCATGACCGCCGGGCTGGTGCGCGCCGTGACCAAGGCCGCCGTGGGCGGCGTGGCCTCGGGCATCCGGTCGGGCCTGGAGGGCACCGCCCGCCGCACCGCCGACGCGGTGCGCAAGGGCGCGCGCGCCACCGCGCATGGAGTGGGCGGCGTGGTGCATCTGGCGGGCGACGTGGCCACATCCGTGGCCCGGGCCATGCCCTTCCGGGCCGACGCACCGTTGGGCGCCCCGCCGGACGCCACCTTGCTAGACACCCCGCTGGATGACCATGGGGAAGGCGGCGAAGCGGCCACGTCACGTACCGGCGCCCCGCCGCACGCGCGCGCCGCCAACTCCCGGCCGCGCCCGCCCGACGAATCGCCCGCTGCATCAGGGGACACGCCCAAGCCTTCCCGCCTCGGGCGTATTCCCGATCCCCTGCGCCTGTTCCGAAAGAAATTCCGCAAGAAGCAGAGCTGACGCCCTTCTTTCCGCGCAGCGCACCCCCGTACCGGAGGACCGCATGGCCGTTGTCGTCGTCTCCGCCGCCCGGACTATCCGGACTGTCCGCATCGGCAGCGCATCCCTCGGCATCCGCGGCATCCGTCGGCAGATGCGGCGGGCCGCCGACGCTCCGCCCTCTCCCTGTGCCGACGGCGGCGGCGGCGCGGGGGCGTGGTCATGACGGCCGCACGCCCGCAAGGCCGCCCGCGCCTGCTGGTCAACGCCCGGTTCCGCGACCCGCTGGCCCCCGCCACGTTGCGCGGGGCCGACCTGCCCGACGCCATGGCCGTGGAGGGCGGGCGCATCGTGGCCGTGGGCCGCGCGGCGGAACTGGCTCCCTTCGCCGACCGGGGCTTCGTCCGCACCGACCTTGGCGGGGCCACGGTGCTGCCCGGCTTCATCGACTGCCATTCGCACCTGCTGCTCACCGGCATCATGGACCTGGGCATGGACGTTTCCGTGGCCCGCACCCTGGACGAGGTGCTCGCCATGGCGGCCGACGCCGCGCGCGACGCATCCCCCGACGAGGTGGTCTACGGCTTCCGGTTCGAGGAACTGGACCTCGCGGAACGGCGCATGCCCACCAGGGCGGAACTGGACCATGCCGCCCCCGACCGCGCCGTGCTGCTGATACACGCCACCTGTCACCGCTGCGTCATGAATTCCCGCGCGCTGAAACTGCTGGCCGTGCCACGCGGGCTGCCCGGCGCGGATACCGAAGACTCCCGCCCCGGCGGCCACCTTACCGGGGTGGTGCGCGACCCCGGCATCCTCACCTGGGTGTTTCCGGCCATGCTGCGCGGCCTGGAGCGCGGCCACCTCGACGCGGCGGCGCAGTCCGCCTCCTGGTCGGCATTGCGGCGGGGCATCACCACCGTGCACTCCATGGAGGGAGGAGAACTGACCCCCGGCTGCTCCGCCGTGCTGCTGGACAATGCCTCCCGCCTGCCGCTGCGCGTGGTGTGCTGGAACCAGAGCATGGACCTGACCGAGGTGGAACGGCTGTCCCTGCCGCGCGTGGGTGGATGCATCTGCGCCGACGGCGAACTGGACGCCCGCACCGCCGCGCTGTTCGAGCCCTATTCCGACGACCCGGACAACGACGGCGCCCTGCTGTACACCCAGCGGGAAATGAACGACTTCGTGCTGTCGGCCCATGCGCGCGGGTTGCAGGTGGCCGTGCACTGCGAATCCGAACGGGCCATCGACCAGGTGCTGCGCGCCATCGAGCGCGCCCAGCGGCTGGAGCCGCGCGCCGACTGCCGCCACCGCATCGAGCATTTCGAACTGCCCACGTGGGACCAGATCGACCGCATGGCCCGCGCCGGGGTGGTGGCCTCCATGCAGCCCGCGTTCGTGGAATCCTATTTCGGCGATGACCGCATGGCCCATCTCGCTTCGCTGTTCGGTCCGCACCGCATGCGCCGCCTGCACCCCTACCGGGCCATCCTTGACGCCGGAGTACGCGTGTGCGGCGGCTCCGACAGCCCGGTGACCGGGTACGACCCGCTGCGCGGCATGGCCTGCGCCGCGGCCCACCCCTTTGCGGAACAATCGGTGACCATGGCCGAGGCCCTGCGCATGTTCACCACCGAGGCCGCGTTTTCCACCTTCGAGGAAGCGGACAAGGGCCGCCTGGCCCCCGGCATGCTGGCCGACCTCGCGGTGCTGGGCGGCGATCCGCTGGATACGTGGAACGGAGGGGGCACGCGTGAGGACGTTGCGTCCATCCCCGTGCTGGGCGCGTGGGTGGGCGGGCGGCCCGTGGACCCGCTGGACTGACCCGGACGGCACGGACCAGTTCCGGCGAGGCTACCCGCCCGGCCTCCTTTTCTGCTGTCCGGGCGTGCCCGGTCCATTCCCCCCCGTTCGGCCCCCAGTCGCCCCCCCATTCAGCCCCCATGCCAGCATCGGGCAATGGCAGGATCAGGCAAACAAATGCGAGGAACGGGCCTCCCCATTTTGCCCTCCGCCGCCTATGCTGCCGCCATCACGACCGGCCGCGCTGCTGAAGTGGCCCGGCAGACGGCGGGCGGTTTTCCGTCGCCCGCCCACCTGCCCCCCGCTCCGGCGTTTCTCCGCTCCCCCCCCCGTCTCCACAAGACAAGAGAGGTACGCCCATGTCCGTTCCCGTCTATCTGGCGAAACTCGCAGTAAAGAATCCCTCGGACAACCGCCTGGCCAAGATCCGGCGCCTGTGCGAGGCCATGGGCCTAGCCGACCGGGTGCGCCCCCTGGGCACCACGGGCGAGGACGAGGTGGTGGCCATCAAGATGCACTTCGGCGAAACCGGCAACGACACCTACGTGCATCCCACCTTCGCCCGGCAGGTGGTGGACTGTGTGAAGGCGGCGGGGGGCCGCCCGTTCCTCACCGACACCTGCACCCTGTACAAGTCCACCCGGCACAATGCCGTGGACCACCTGGAAACCGCCTACCGCCACGGCTTCACCCCCTACGTGGTGGATGCGCCGGTGATCATCGCCGACGGCGTGACCAGCCGCTGCTACGAAGAGGTTCCCGTGAACCTCAAGCACTTCGCCTCGGTCAAGATCGCCCAGGCCTTCCGGTCCGTCAGCGCCATGGTGGTCATCTCGCACTTCAAGGGGCACGCCTTCGGCGGCTTCGGCGGGGCCATCAAGAACCTGGCCATGGGCTGCGCGCCGCAGCTCGGCAAGATCGACCAGCACGGCCGCAGCGTGGTCATCTACCCCGGCTGCATCGGCTGCGGGCAGTGCGTGAAAGCCTGCCCGCGCGACGCCCTGATGCTGAAAAAGGCCAAGAAGGGGCGCAAGGCGGTCATCGACGCGGAACGCTGCATCGGCTGCTACGAATGCGTCAGCGTGTGCAACCAGGGGGCCATCGGCGTGGGGCTGCCCACGGAATACGCGGACTTCGCCGAGCGCATGGCCGAATACGCCTACGGCGCGGTGCTGGGAAAGCAGGACCGCATCTGCTACCTAAACTTCCTGATGAACATCACCCCGCAGTGCGACTGCGCGGGCTGGTCCGACCCGGCCATCGTGCCCGACATCGGCATCCTGGCCTCCACCGACCCGGTGGCCATCGACCAGGCCTGCCACGACCTGGTCAAGGACGCGCCCAACCTGGTGCCCATCGAGGGCCACGAGATGCACAGCCACGGCTACGACAAGTTCGCCGCGCTGCGCCCGCACACGCGCGGCTGGCACCAGGTGGAGTACGCCGCCTCCATCGGCATGGGCAGCCTGGAGTACGAACTGATCACCGTGTAGCGTGCGGGCCGCAGGGAACCCCGCCCCCCTTCGGGCGCGGGCGGCGCGGCCGGGTTCAGGTCCATACGCACAGGCCACGCAAGGGCAGTCCCCGGAATCCACGGATCCGGGGGCTGTTCCGTTTCTTTCCGGCGGCGGCCCCCAATCGACGGCACCGGCAGTGAACGTGCTCTGGCCTGTCGCACCCGGGCGCGAACGTCACCGATATGCCGCGCCATCGTCACCCGGCCCGGCAGCATGACTGTTTAACCATCCAATTACGGGATATTGACGCGAAACTGCAAATGTGTGCAACATATCCTGCCCATAACAGTGCCGTTTTCCGGCCGCTCACGCGGTTGTGCGTAACGGCCACCATATTCCCGGCACTGGACGCGCCGATCCGTGCCATGCCCACCCAACCCCAAGCGACAGGGGGTCGCATTGTCCGCCATTCAACTTCTGAACGTCAGCAGGCACTGGGGCGACGTCCGCGCCGTCGACGACGTCTCCTTCGAGGTGGAACAGGGCACCATGCTGGTGCTGCTGGGGCCTTCGGGCTGCGGCAAGTCCACCACCCTGCGGCTTATCGCGGGCCTGGAATCCGTCACCTCGGGCCGCATCATGATCGGCGAGCGCGACGTCACCAACCTGCCCCCTGCCCAGCGCCAGCTGGCCATGGTCTTCCAGTCCTACGCGCTGTTCCCGCACCTTTCCGTGCGCGACAACATCCTGTTCGGGCTCACCGTGCGCAAGGTGCCGGAGGCCGAGCGCGAAAAACGCCTGGCCCGCGCCGTGGACATCCTGGGCCTGGGCGGCCTGCTGCAACGCAAGCCGGGCGAGCTTTCCGGCGGGCAGCAGCAGCGCGTGGCCCTGGGCCGCGCCCTGGTGGCCGAGGCCGCCGTGTGCCTGATGGACGAGCCGCTCTCCAACCTGGACGCCAAACTGCGCCACGAGATGCGCCGCGAAATCCGCGCCTTGCAGCAGACCCTGGGCATGACCATGGTCTACGTCACCCACGACCAGACCGAGGCCATGAGCATGGCCGACCGCATCATCCTGATGCAGGGCGGGCGCATCGTGCAGAACGCCACCCCCTCCGAGCTGTATTCGCGCCCCGCCACCACCTTCGCGGGCAACTTCATCGGCACCCCGCCCATGAACCTGGTGCGCCTGGACGACCAGCGCGGCACCGTGTGCGTGGCGGGCAGCCGTTCCGGCACGGTGAGCGTGGTGGACAGCCCGGACTACGTCCTGGGCATCCGGCCGGAGCACGTCCGCATCGCGCCCGAAGGGTGGCGCGCCGTGGTGGAAAGCGTGGAATACCTGGGGTCCAGTTCGGTGCTGGGCTGCCGCGTGGGGGGCGAGGAGCTTTCCGTGGTGGTGGACGGCGTGCCGACCATCGCCGTGGGGGCCGAGATCTACCTGCACTGCCCGGACGAGCACATCCACGTCTTCGACGCGAAAACCGGCGAACGGCGCGGCACCTGCCAATGACACGGTTCCGCGACACGACGGACACGATTTCCCCGCACGGGCGGGCCACGATCCACGACCATCATCCCCAACGCAACATCGCAGGAGGCATCACAATGGCCGGATTCAGGAAAGCGTGCACCTTGATGGCGGCGGCCCTGCTGTCGCTCACGCTGCTGGCGGGCACCGCACTGGCGGAAAAGGTGAACCTCACCTTCTACTTCCCGGTTGCCGTCGGCGGGTCCATCACCAAGATCGTGGAGGGCATGACCGACCAGTTCATGAAGGAACACCCCGACATCAAGATCACCCCGGTGTACGCGGGCATCTACCGCGAAACCCTCACCAAGGCCCTCACCGCCCTGCGCGGAGGCGAGCCGCCGCACATCGCGGTGCTGCTGTCCACCGACATGTACACCCTCATCGACGAGGACGCGGTGGTGCCCTACGACGACATCCTGAAGCCCGAGGAAATGGGCTTCGCCAAGGCGTACTTCCCCGGTTTCATGCGCAACAGCCAGACCGGCGGCAAGACCTGGGGCATTCCCTTCCAGCGCTCCACCATCGTGATGTACTGGAACAAGGAGGCCTTCAAGGCCGCCGGGCTGGACCCCGAAAAGGGCCCCGCCAACTGGAACGAACTGGTGGAAATGGGCAAGAAGCTGACCGTGCGCGACGCTTCCGGCAAGGTCACCCAGTGGGGCGTGGCCATTCCCTCCACCGGGTACGCCTACTGGATGTTCCAGGCCCTGGCCATCCAGAACGGCGTGGAACTGATGAACGCCGAAGGCACCAGGACCTACTTCGACGCCCCCAAGGCCGTCGAGGCCCTGCAATTCCTGGTGGACCTGGCCTACAAGCACGAAGTGTCGCCCAAGGGCACCATCGACTGGGCCACCACCCCGCGCGACTTCTTCGAGCGCAAGACCGCCATCATGTGGACCACCACCGGCAACCTGACCAACGTGCGCACCAACGCGCCCTTCCCCTTCGGCGTGGGCATGCTGCCCGCCAGCGAGCGCCCCGGCTCGCCCACGGGCGGCGGCAACTTCTACATCTTCAAGAAGGCCACCCCCGCCGAACGCAAGGCCGCCGTCACCTTCGTGCAGTGGATGACCAGCGCGGAACGCGCCGCCCAGTGGGGCATCGACACCGGCTACGTGGCCGTGCGCCCCGACGCCTGGGAAACCCCGGCCATGAAGGACTACGTGTCCACGTTCCCCGTGGCGGCCGTGGCCCGCGACCAGCTGGCCCACGCCGTGCCGGAACTGTCCACCCACGACAACCAGCGCGTGACCAAGGCGCTGGACGACGCCATCCAGGCCGCCGTGACCGGCTCCAAGAAGCCCGCCGACGCCCTGAAGGACGCCCAGAAGGAAGCGGAACGCATCCTGCGCCGCTACGGCAAGTAGGGGCGCACGCCCGCCGGCTGCCCTCTGGCTGCCCGCCGGCTGCCCTCTGGCTGCCCGCTGGCGGCCTGACGGGCTGACTGACGGGCAGGCCGACTGACCGAAAGCCCCGGCCGGGACGGAGCCGCGTGTTCCGCCCCGGCCGGGGACATAGTCCGCCACCCGGCCGTTCACCCTGCCGCGCGCCGTCCATCCTGCCCTCACTGTCTATTCCGCCCATTCCGCCCATTCCGGAGGTCCATCCGTGTTCCCAGCCTTCCGCAGCCCCGCCACCATGCGGACCATCCACGCCTGGCTCCTGCTGCTGCCGGCCCTGGCGTTCATCGCCGCGTTCACCCACCTTCCGGCGGTGAACACCTTCATCCACAGCTTCTTCCTGGACGGCAGGGGCGGCGCGCCCGCGCAGTTCGTGGGGCTGGAACACTACCAGTACCTGCTGGAGGACGAGGTGTTCCGCAAGGCGCTGGTGAACAACCTGCTGTTCGCCTGCGGCACCATTCCGCTGTCCATCGGCCTGGCCATGACCATGGCCTTCCTGGTCAACGCCGGGCTGGCCGGGCAGTCGGTGCTGCGGCTGTGCTACTTCGTGCCCACGGTGCTGCCCATGATCGCGGTGGCCAACATCTGGCTGTTCTTCTACACGCCGGAATACGGCCTGCTGGAACAGATTCGCGGGGCGCTGGGCCTGACCGGGGTGAACTGGCTGGGCAGCGAATCCACGGCCCTGCCCTGCGTCATCGCCGTGGCGGTGTGGAAGGACGCGGGCTTCTTCATGATCTTCTACCTCGCGGCGTTGCAGCAGATACCCCCTTCGCTGGGCGAAGCGGCCATGCTGGAGGGGGCGTCGCGCCTGTACTACTACCGCCGGGTGGTCATCCCGCTGCTGATGCCCACCACCCTGTTCGTGCTGGTGAACGCCACCATCAACGCCTTCCGCATGGTGGACCACCTGTTCGTGCTCACCCAGGGCGGCCCCAACAACGCCAGTTCGCTGCTGCTCTACTACATCTACGAAGTCAGCTTCAAATACTGGGATACCGGCTACGGAGCGGCGCTGACCATGGTGCTGCTGGGCTTCCTGGCCCTGGCCTCCATCGGCCAGTTCGGTTTCCTCGAACGCAAGGTGCACTACAGATGAGCCCGACCAACATCTACGACAGCCGGGGCCTGGCCCGCGCGCTGGACACCGCCGCCGCGTGGACCCTGGCCCTGTTGTGGGCGCTGCCGCTGCTGTACGCCGTGTGGACCGCCTTTCACCCTTCGGAATTTTCCACCCGGTTCAGCCTCACCGCGCCGCTGACGCTGGAGAACTTCCGTGCGGCGTGGAACGCGGCCCCCTTCGCCCGTTACCTGGTCAACACCGTGCTGCTGGTGACCATGGTGCTGGCCGGGCAACTGGTGCTGTGCACCCTGGCGGCCTACGCCTTCGCCAAGTACGACTTCCCCGGCAAGGGCATCCTGTTCGCGCTGGTGCTCATGCAGCTCATGATCATGCCCGACGTGCTGGTGGTGGAGAACTACCGCACCATGTCGGCCATCGGCGTGCTGGATTCCACGCTGGCCATCGGCCTGCCGTACATGGCGTCGGCCTTCGGCATCTTTCTGCTGCGCCAGACCTTCAAGAGCATCCCGAAGGAACTGGACGAGGCCGCCGCCGTGGAAGGGGCCAGCACCCTGCAAATTCTCTGGAAGGTGTACGTGCCGCTGGGCAAGCCGGTGTACCTGGCCTACGCGCTGGTTTCCATCAGCTACCACTGGAACAACTTCCTGTGGCCGCTCATCGTCACCAACACCACCAATTCACGGCCGCTCACCGTGGGCCTGCAGGTGTTCTCGTCCACCGAACAGGGGGTGGACTGGTCGATCATCACGGCGGCCACCCTGATGACCTCCGGCCCGCTGCTGATCGGCTTTCTGCTGTTCCAGCGGCAGTTCGTGCAGTCGTTCATGCGGGCGGGCATCAAGTAGGACCGGGGAACAATGGACCACGGAACAGCCATGCCGCACCTCGAAATCATTCCGCCGCATGAACTGTCCAGGCTGGCCCGCCATCAGGGCGAACCCGCCCTGGCCGCCATCCGCCGCGAATTCGTGCCCGCCGTGACCAACCCGGTGTGGCGCGGCCTGGTGGAAGAGTTCATGGAACTGGAAGAACCGCTGACGCCCTATGCCCACCCCCGGCACAAGGCGTGGAGCTTTGCCGCGTCGCCCGGATCGGGCGCGCACCACGGGCACATCGGCGGGCTGGCCCTGCACGTGTTGCAGGACCTGCGCAACGCCCGCGCCCTGGGCGACGCGCACGAGGCGCGCGGCCTGCCGCTGGACCGGGGCCTGCTGTACGCCGCCATCCTGCTGCACGACTGCCTGAAGCGCTTCGTCTACGCCTTCGACGCGGACTACGCCCTGCACAAGTCCGAGGACCCGTTCATCGCCCGCAACGAGGACCATCACTCGTGGGTGCTGCGCGAACTGGCCGCGCGCGGGGCGGACGAAGAGATCATCCTGGCCACCGCCGCCATGCACGGGCTGGACGACGTGAGCCTTGCCCAAGGGGTGAAGCCGCTGGCCGTGGTCAACCATTACCTGGACATCGGTCTGACCGGCCTCGCCATGCGGGCCGAGGACGTGCGGGCCGAGCACGCCATCGGCTTCCTGGCCGACTCGGACTGGCCCTGGAGCGGCCGCGCCCAGCAACGCACCCGCGAACTGGCCGGGGCCATGGCCCCGCACTGCGGCGTACCCGCCGGGTACATGCACCTGTACCTGGGCTCGCGCTTCAGCTTCGAGCACGTCGACGGCCTGCTGCTGCGCATGGGCAAAGAACTGGCCATGGCGCGGCTGCTGGAGAGCATGGAGCCTGACGGATAGGGAAGGCGGCCCTTCGGATTTTCACCGCGTGCCCGCGCCGTGCCGCCTCCCCGCCGCCCTCCCCGCCGACGGTTCACTGCAACCTGAACACGAACGGCACCGTGACCAGCGTATTCACGGGGGCTCCCCTGACCTTGCCGGGAATGAACCGCATCTGCCGTGCAGCCTGCAAGGCCACTTCCTCGAAATAGCCTTCGGGGGCGGCCGAGTGGACGGCGCACGCCTGCGGGTTGCCGTCCTTGTCCACCACGATGCGCACCACGACCTGGCCTTGAATGCCCTGCCGCCTGGCGCTCCGGGGGTAGTCGGGCATCACGCGCCGGGCCACGGCGGGCCGCTCGTCCACCTTGTCCGATTCGTAGGCGAGGTAGCCCGAAACATTGCGGGGGGCATACCGGGCCACGACGCGGCCCGCTTCCGGCGATGGCTCCGCCTGCGGGCGGGGATCGGCCGCTGTTTCGGGCGGGGCGGGGGGCGGCGGCGCGGGGGCTTCGGCCTGTACCGGCGGGGCATCCTGCTTCTTTTTCGGCGCGATGGTCTTCGCTTCGCGCCGGGGAGGCGGGGGAGACGGCGGGGGCGGCGGGGCGGGTTCCGCAGGAGGAGGCGGCACGGCCGGAACCTCGGGGGGCGCGGGCGCGAATTCCGCCAGACTCACCTCGTAGACGCGCTCCACGGGGCGGGGCGTGTCCTCGGCCACGGTCGCCCCGTACACCAGGACGCCCGCAAGGCCGCAATGCAGCGCCAGTGACACCATCCAGTCCCGTCCCGACATGGCTACTCCGAACCGGGGTCGCGTTCCGCGACGATTCCCAGCTTTTCTATCCCGGCCGCCCGGACGCGCCCCATCACGCCGACCACGTCGCCGTAGGCCGCGCCCTTGTCCGCCCGCAGGAAAAGCTGACGCTGCATGCGCACGACGTTGCTGCGCAGCAGCCCTTCCAGTTCTTCGGGGGCTACCCGGTACTCATCCAGAAACAGCGCTCCGGCCTTGTCCACGGTCAGGATCACGTGATCGCTGTCCGTGGGCAGCACGTCCACCATCCTGGTCTGCGGCACGTCCACCTCGAGCCCTTCGGTCATCATGGGCGCCGTGACCATGAAGATGATCAGCAGCACCAGCATGACATCGACGAACGGGGTGACGTTGATCTCGGCGACGAAACCGCCGCCGCCACCTACGGACGCGCCCATGTCACTGCCCTCCCATCCCGGCCGTGTCCAACCCCTGCGGATGGCGTTCCGCCTCGTGCTCCACGCGGTTCAGGAACATGCCCGCGAAATTGATGCATTGCGCCTCGATGTTGCCCAGCCGCGAAAGGAACGTGTTGTAGCCAAGCGTTGCGGGAATGGCCACGAACAGCCCCACCGCCGTGGCGATGAGCGCCTCCGATATGCCGGGGGCCACGGTGGCCAGGGCCGCGCTTTTCTCCGTGCCGATGTTGTGGAACGAATGCATGATGCCCCAGACCGTGCCGAACAGGCCGATGAAGGGCGCCGTGTTGGCCACCGAGGCGAGCAGCGACAGCGAGGAGGACAACCGGGCCATTTCCTCGGCGATGCCCTGCCGCAACGCCCGGCGCACGTTGTTGTTCAGCAGCCGGTCCACGTCGCCCGTCCTGGCGATGCGGTTGAACTCGCGCAGGCCGCGCAGCGCCACCGATTGCAGGGGCGAGCACGATCCGGCCCGCAGGGAATCCAGCGCCCCGGCAAGGTCGGGCGCGGCGTCGAACCGGTCTATGCCCTGCTTGTTCCGGGCATGCGCCGCCCGCAGGCAAAGCCACTTGCCGCACATGTAGGCCCAGCTCGCCAGCGACATGAACAGCAGTATCCCCAACACCGCCTTGGCCACGGGCGTTGCCTGGGCCAGGGCGTTCCACAATTGCGCGGTCATGGCAGTCTCCTTGTCTGTCGTCGGCGTGCGGGAATGTCCCCCCTTTCACGCCCGTTCAATGCACTCTTTCCGTCCGCGTGCGCGGCACCTGCGGGTTCGCGGGCGTCACGCCGCGCCGCCGGTGGCGGCATGGCGGAAACGGAAGGAACTTATCTTGACCATCCGCCGGATGTACGGCAGCCACCTGATCCACCACAGCCAGCGCCACCGGTTTCGCGGGCAATCGAAGTAGTGAAGGTCGCCCATGAATTCCAGCCGGGGGGACCACGCGCAGATGTCGCTGCCCTTGTCGATGCCCCAGGTGAATGCGGCATCGCACTTCGAAACGGCGTCATGCCGCGCGCTGCGCCCCACGTACGAACGCGACAAGGCCTCGAAGACCAGTTCGCCGCCGGGAAACGCCTCGGCCATGTCGCGCACGAGGTCGCGCAGTTCATCCGGCGGCAGGTACATGAACAGGCCCTCGGCCAGGATCAGCACCGGACGGTCGGGGGGCACCTCGGCGAACCACGCCGTGTCGAGCACGGAAACGCCCAGCATCCGGTGCCGTGCGTCCTCGTCGAAAAAACCGCGCCGCCAGGCGATGACCTCGGGCAGGTCCAGTTCGATCCACAACGCCGCGTTGTTGTCCATGCGCCGCGACCGGGCATCCAGGCCGCATCCCAGCAGGGCCACCACGCCCTGGGGATGCCTGGCCAGAAAGCGCGCCACGGCCCGGTCCAGGATGCGCGTGCGCACGGCAACGCCCGTCTGCGATATCCAGATGTTCCGGAACTTGCCGAAATCGTAGTCGATGGCATGCACCATCCGCAGCGCGTAAGGATCCTGGACGAGTCCGTCGCCGCGCAGGCTTTCCACCGCCCGCGCCCATACCGGGATGAGCAGCGTTTCGCTGACGCCGTTCAGGCTGATTCCGCCGTGTTCACCGCCGGAAAGCGACCCGGCCGGGGTGGCCGTCCGGGTTGCGTCCCTTCCGGGTCCGGAAGGCCAGGCATCCCCGGCCCCCGCCTCCATCCCGTTCTTCCGCATGCTGTCCTTCCTCATGATGCCGCGCTGTCCTCGATACGTTCGGGGCACACCGCCGCCCCGCAGGGGCCAGCCGGTTTGTCCGAAGCCGCACCCGACAGCGCCAGATGCAGTTCGCGCAGCACCATCCGGCAGATGCCGGGGTGCAGCACCAGCCACATGTGGCTCACCGGCGGGGTTTCCAGCACCTTCCATCCGGCCGACGCAGGCGGCACCAGCGCGTCCTCCGGATGGATGATGTTGTCCATGCGCGAATACAGGGCGGCGCAGGGGATGGCCGCCGGGGTTTCGGACGCCTCCATGTCGCGGAAGAACGCCGAGCCGTAGGCCATGCTCTCGTCCAGTCCGTCCTTGCGCCTGCCGAACATCCGGGCGGTCTTCGACCCCCGGTGCGGGCTGCCCAGCGTCACCATGCCCGCCACGCGCGATTCCGGATGGTGCCTTCCGTGCAGCCAGATGCGGGCCATCAGGCCGCCCATGCTGTGCCCCACCACCAGGGGGCGCTCTCCGGGGAACACCCTGTCCACGGCCAGCAGCGCCGCGTCCACTTCTGCCCCGTATTCCTCCAGCGGACGGCCCGACGGGCGCCAGGCGTGGCAATACACCCGCGTGAAGCCGCCCCGGATCAGCAGCCGCCGCAGCACCACCCACACTCCGGCATGCAGGTCCGACCCGTGGATGAGGATCACGGGCGGCAGGAGCGAAAGGCCGGGGGGCGCGCCGCGCCGCCCGAACCGCCGCAGGTGGAAATGCAGGGGCGCGGTGGCGGCGATCAGCAGAATGCCGGTGAACGACATGGCGACGCCCCGCGCGAGATCGGCAAGGCCATGCGGCGGCGGCACCGGCCGCGTGGAGTTGCACGCCTCGTAGTGGAACAGCAGATACGTCCCGCAGGAAGCCAGGAACAACGGAAGCAACACCGCAAGCACCATCATCGGACGGAACCATCCCCGCACGGCGGACGTTCCCCCGCCTGTGCGCCCGAGGTCAGGTTGCGCGCCAAATCGTGCGCGGGACGCAGGGCGTAGCACCGGTAGTGGTCGGTCATGGCGGCGGGCAGGGGCACCCTGCCAAGGACGGCGGGCAGCCCGTACCGGGCGCAGACCATGGCGGGCACCCGCCCCATGATGGCCTGCGAACGGGTGACGGCCCAGCCCGCGTCCAGGAAGAACAGCCCCGCATCATCGGATGTCCCGTGCACCCGCAGGGCGGGATGCCCGGTGAACCGTTCCGGCCTCCGGTTGTCGAAGGCCGCGCCTGCCGTATCCAGCGCGTCCAGCAGCACGCCCTCGGGCATGGCGTGGCGCAGCGCCACGAGCAGGCCGTGCTTGGCGTGGGCGGGCAGCAGGTCGAGCAGCCCTTCCAGCACCACGATGCGCCGCGTCGGGGACGCGCCCTGGCACATGATGCGGGCAATCTCCCCCATGTCCTCCTCCTCGCGCACCTCGTGGCGCACGACGGCCGCATACGCCCCGGCGAACGGCGAATCGCGCAGCAATGCCTCTTTCAGGGCCAGGACGCGCGGCGTATCCACCTCGTGCCAGACCACTTGGGCGGGCATCTCCGGATGGTGGGGCCCAAGGCGGTGCCAGCGCGCGTCGAACCCGGCCCCGATGCTCCACACCTCGGCGTGGTTCGCCCCGCGCATCGCATCGAGCAGCATTGCATCCAGGATGTGCGCCCGCGCCACCACGCACGGGTTCACCGCCGGGTGCAACGCGGGCAGGTGCGCCGCACCGCCCAGGGCCTTCAACAGATATTCGGCCGGGGGGTCGCGAAAATCGCCGCGCCAGCATCCGGCCCGCGCCCTGGCGGATGCGTCGTGCCATGCCGTGCGCTCCGCCGGGGTCAACGCGGCCAGCGCCTGCCGTGGGGAAAGAGCGCACGCCGCCGTCACGCCGCGTCCTCCGTGCACGCCACGCCGCATGCGGCCAGCGATTCCATGAACGCCCGCGCGGGCACGGCCTCTCCAAGATAGTGCACGCCGGGCCGGGCCAGACCCTGCATGACGGCGTGCGCCGCGTGGGCCGCCGACAGCCCGGTTATCCAGTGGTTGCGGGCTTCCGCCAGGGTCAACCGGAAGGTCCGGCCGGAGCGCGAACGCACCTCGGCGTGCAGGATGCCCATGGGACCCCGGCGCTCCGCGTCGCGGCGGATGGCGCCGTGCAGCATGGCGGCCGCCGCCTTGCGCCGCCGGGACAGGAACAGCTTGGAGAACGCCAGGGCGAACCGGCAGCGCGGCCCCACCAGCACCAGGCCCACGCGCAGGGAAAGGTCGTGGCGTTCCTCGGCCAGCGGGCGCGAGGGCGCGTTGTACATCCACGTCACCTGCTGGCGCGCGTCGGGCAGGGCGGGCAGCGTGACCGCACCGCACGAGGCCCACACCGGACGGTCGCGCCAGACGCCGCGCTCGAACCACCCGAACCGCAATTCGGAAAAGACGTGCCAGACCATGTCCTCGGCGGACGTCAGCGACCAGGTGTCCCGCGCGCCGCAATACAGCACCACGGAATCTGCGGGACCGTGCGCGTCCTCCGCACGCTCCAGGGCATGCCGCACGAACACCTCGGAAAGACCGGGCATCCAGCCCGCTGAAAGCACGAAGCTGCGCCCCGCCGCCTCCAGTTCGCTGCCGCGCCCGGCAAGCTCGCCCATGAGCAGGGAATATCCGCCCACGTCCACCAGATGCGCCCCGGCATGCAGCGCCATGGCGGCGGCGAGCGGCCCCGTGCGCCACGACGGGCCGGTGCAGTTGACGATGAGGGCGCAGTCGCGGAAGGCGTCGCCGCTTTCCGTGCTCACGTCGAACCGGCGCACTTCCGTTTCGCCCGGCAGGGTTGCGGCCAGCGCCTCCGCCGGACCCCGGTTGCGCCCGGCAATGACCAGCCGGTAAGGCCCCAGTCGGGCCAGTTCGGCGCAGACCACCCGTCCGATGTCCCCGCTGCCGCCCAGAACCGCGATTTTTCCCTTGTCGGCGACCATTCACGCATCCTCGATGATTGCGGCGCGCACATGCAGCGCGGCCACGTCGTCCAAGGCCTCGCGCAGCCACGGCAGCGCCGGGGTGGTGGCGTGCACGCCCGGCGGGAGCGCATCCGGGGCGCGCAGGTGCCGGTACGCCGTGGCCGCCGCGTAGGCGGCCGTCAGTCCGAAGGTGGTCTCGCCCGTGGCGAAGGCCGTGTACGTCCCCTGCTCGCCACGGCAGCGCACGGCCAGGGTCGAACGGGCAAGATTGCGCGCGGCCGTGCTGCCCATGCGGTGCATGGCGTGGAACAGTCCGGTCAGCGCGGCCGCCGCCCCGGGGTGGTCCGCCGCGGAAAACCGGCGCAGCACCCCGGCCATGCGGCGGGGCATGCCCTGGAAATGCATGCGGTAGGTCACGGAGTCGGCGGGCAGCGGCAGCCCGCGCGCGGCGGAAAGCTCCAGCAGCGCGGCCTCGGCCGAAAAGCAGTGGATGGCGGGCACGGAAACGCCCACGCCGGGAAACACGTCGTCCCGCAGGGGACCGGCGTCGTCGGCGGGCACCCAGGTCTCGGCCCCGCCGCGCAACTCGCAGACCCTGGGCGTCAGTCCGTGCAGCATGGTCCAGGTGGACGCGCGCCCGGCCCCTTCGTTGCCCCCCGCGAACAGGCGGACGTGCGCCTCGGCGAAGGGGCCGCGCTCCCCGGCGAGCAGGTAAAGCAGCGCCGTGCTCAGGCCGGGATTGACCCCCATGCCCGTGAGCACGCGCACGCCTTCGGCACCGGCCGTTTCGTGCAGCGCCATGATCTCGCGCGCCACGGCCGGGTCGTCGTTGATGTCCAGGCAGTCCACCCCGGCCCGGATGCACGCCGCATGCGCGGCCGTGCGCAGCGTGGCGAAGGGGCCGAGCGCCAGCACTACGAAGTCGTAGGCGGAAAGCAGCACGACCAGCCCGTCGTCGTCCGCGCCTGCTTCGCCTGCTCCGCCCGGTCTGCCCGATCCGCATGGACTGGTGGGCGCGGGAACGGATGCCGCGACCCATCGCCCGCCCCCCGCCGGGGCGTGCGCGCCGCCGTGGCGGGGGGGACGCCGTCCGCCCGCGTCCACCGTGGCCCAGGGCATGAGGCGCAGCAGACCGGCCACGATGCGCCCGCCCGTGCCGCCGCAGCCGCCCAGCACGAGGATGCGCGGGGTCATGCCCGCCTCCCCGCCGTTGCGGCCCCGGCGTGCCCGAGCACGAACTCCGAGACCACGTCCGCGAACTCGCCGGGGTGCGTCTGCACCAGCATGTGCCCGCCGGGTACGGAGGCGAAGCGGCAGTCCGTGAAGCAGCGCGTCCACGACGCGGCGAACTCCGTGACGAACGGGTATTCCTCGCTTTCCCCGGTTATCACCAGACACGGGCAGCCCAGCGGGACAGGCCCGAACTCGTAGTGCTCCATGCGCCTGACCGAAAGGCGGTATTCGACCCAGTATCCGGCCTGCTCCTGCGGGGTGAGTTCGCACAGCAGGGGCGCGTAGATGCGTTCCAGATAGCGCAGCGTGGCTTCGCCGTCGGGGTCGCGCGCCCACTGGCTGCTGCCGTAGACCAGTTCCTGCGCGTCGGGCGGCGTGGCGCCCGCGACGACCATGCACAGGGGCGGCCGCCCCTGCCGCGCCATGGCCCGCGCCAGCGCATGGGCGACATAGGCGCCGTAGCAATGGCCCACGAGCACGGCGGGACCGCCGGACGGCAATGCCGCCAGCAGGGTGCGGGCGATGTCGCCTATCCCCCGCAACGGGCGCAACGGGCGCAACGGCCCGTCCGCGTCCGACTGCCCGTCCGTGTCCGATTTCCCGTACAGGGCCGATGCCACGCGGAAAGAGGCGTCAAGCCGTTCCGCCACCCGGCGGAACATGGCGGGACGCCCCCCGGCATAGGGCAGGCACAACACATTCACCGCACCTGCGGCGGCGGATTCGGCCCGGCGCAGGATGGTCCATCCTTCCTGGCCCTCCCGGTCCTCCCGGCCCGCGCCGTCCGGAACAACCGGAACACCCTGAACAGGGGGCGCAAGGGCTTCGGCCATCCGCCCGAGGGTCGCGCAGCGCAATGCCTGCTCCACGTCGCGGCCCCCGCCGAACACCTCGCGCACCCTTTTCGAAAAGGCATCGAGCCCGAGAAGGTCCGGGGCCTGTTCCGTGATGGGCCGCTTCGGGTCCATCGCCCGTAGTTCACGGCCAAAGCTGTCCGCCGCCATGTCCAGCAGCAGCCGTTCGACATCCGCCGCGCACCGGGGAGAAGCCCCGGCGTCCGGGCTCGCCCGGCGGGCTTCCGTTGCGTGTCCGGACGCAGGCAGGGGCGGCGTTGCATGGGTATCGGTCATGACCATTCCTTATCGCGCACGGTTCGCGCCTACAGCCAGGGCACGATGAGGCCCAGGGCCAGCACGGCGGCCAGCAGCAGCACCTGCGGGCAGATGAAACCGGGCACGCTTCGCCGGTACACGTCGAACTGCTTGCCGAAACACGGTTCGAGCACTTCCCTTTCCTCGATGCGGGCGGTCAGCCAGAGCTGCGCCGCAAGCAGCGGCAACAGCAGGGCCGTGTATGCGGCCCCGGTGACCAGAACCAGCCCGCAGGTGCCGAGAAACCGCGCCACGACCACGGGATGCCGCACATGCCCGTACGCCCCGGACATCAGCAGTTTGGCCGGGCGGCTGTAGTCCCGCGCCGTCACGGTGGCGTTGCGGCGCATCAGCACCACGTAGACGGCGAAGCCGCCCACGGCGAACGGCGCACCCAGCAGCAACTGACCCCAGCGTCCCGGCATGGCGGGAAGCAGATCCGGCGCCCGCGCGGCGGAAAGGGCGGCATCCGGCCATGCGCCCAGCAACGGCTGCGGCAGAAAGGGCATGACGAACCACACCCCCACCACCGACACCGTCATCAGCGCGCGCACGGGAACCGGCATGGGACGCGACGTGCGCCCGGCGGCACGTGCGGCGCGCTCGCCCCTGAAATAGACGCGGTACCCAAGAACCCCCGCCATGCTCGCCAGCGCCAGCGCCAGTTGCACGGCCAATGCGCTATCCATGGATGACCTCCCGCCCTTCACCCGGCGGCAATGGCGCGGCGGGCAACGGCAAGCCTCGGAAACCGCCGCGCCCCGCCGGGGGAGTTTCGGATATGAAATTGGTCTTCATTATCGCTGAATATCCGGGAAGTTCGGGCAGACGCCCGGTGGCCAGGGAAAAACCCGCACGGTACGCAGGCTACGGCAGACGGCAGGCGCTCGCTATCATACGGGGCACTATTCCTTGCATCCGGGGCCGCCGCACGCGCCGCAACGGCCCCTAGCCGTATCTGCCGCAGCCCAGTTGGTAGCGCTTCGGCGGCATGCCGAAGGAATCGGCGAACACCTTGGTGAGGTGACTGGTGCTGGAAAACCCGCATTCGTAGGCGATTTCCGTGATGTTCTTCTCGCCTTCCTCAAGCAGCCGCCTGGCGTATTCCAGACGTTCCCTGCGCAGGATGCCGAACACGGTATCGCCATGCATCACGCGGAACACGGCATTGAGCCGCGTCTTGGTCAGCCCCACCTCGCGGGCCAGTTCCTCCAGCCGGAACGACGAGGCGAAGTCCTGCGATATCTTCCGGTATACCTCGCAGGCCGCGCGGTATTCGCTTCTGGTCACGCTTCTGGTCACACTTCTGACCGGGCCCTGCCGCGCCGAAAGGTAGTTCAGGTGCAGGTACAGCAGTTCCATCTTCTTGCTTTCCAGGAACATGGTGCGCAGGCTGCCGGAAGGCAGCTTTGCGTATATCTGCTGCACCGCGACGCGCAGCGGCGGCGACAGGGTGATCTTTTCGAAGAATACCGTCCGGGCTCTCCTGATGGCGCTTTCCCAGCGGGTCAGGAAGGGGCATTGCGTCTTGCGCGCCAGTTCCGAAAGCTCTCCCTTGCCCAGCCGCAACGCCACCGCCTGCAACGGCACGCCGGGTTCCGCCGTCGAATAGCCGCGCACGCGCTGCATGCAGGATACGACGCCTTCTCCTTCCTCCAGCGTGAAGGGCATCGCGCCCGCGCTGCCGTGCGCCAGCTCGACCCTGACCTTGCCCGAAACGCAATAGACGAACTCCACCGGGGCCACATCCATGCAGAACTCGCATCCGTAGCAGTCTTCCGCGTTCGGATTGTCGTACACATGCAGGGTGACGCCGGGAAACATCAGGTCCCGCTCCTGCGATACAGGGGGGGCCAACACGGGAAACCAACTTGCCGTCTGGAAAGCAGGCATCGCTTATCCCCTTGATCAGCGTTGAAGCCGCTCTCGAAACATGTCCCGAGGCCGCTTTGCGGCATGCCGCCGGCCATGCCGGCCGGACGCCGCCCGTTATCCCCCCGTGACGTCGGGCCGCAGCACGGCGGCCCACTCCCTGGGCAATTCGGCGGGCAGTTGCAGGTTGGTGACCACCAGGTCGCCTTCCTCCAGCCCGGAAACCACCTCCGTCGCCGTGGTGCCCACCAGCCCGGTGACCGGGCGGACGGGCCGGACGTCCGCGCCGTTCCGGACGAACACCGCGTGCACGTTCCCCACCCACTTGAACGCCGCGTTGGGCACCAGCAGCACCTGTTCCCTGCGGTCCACGGCCACCCTGCACCGCGCCGTCATCTCGGGGCGCAGAAGCTGGACGTCCTTTTCCGCCGGGCGGACCAGCGCGCGGTAGTACACGATGTTGTCGCGCAATTCCGGGCCGGGGTGGATGAGGGCCACCGCGCCCTCGAACGTCCGGCCGGGGTAGGCCTCCACCGTGAAGCGCACCATGGCCCCCGGCCGCACCGCGCCGATGTCGTTCTCGTCTATGAATATCTGCAATTCCAGTCTGTTGGGGTCAAGCACCGTGATCAGGTTGACCACCTGCAACCCGGCCACCACCGTCTCGCCTTCCTGCGCCGTGATGGCGCTGACCACGCCGGACATGGGGCTGATGATCCGCGCGTACGAAAGCTGGGTCTGGCACTGCCCGAGCTCGGCCTCGGCCTCGGCGATGGCGTCCTTCAGGTACGGGATCTTCAGCGTGTATTCCGTTTCCAGCCGCGCCTTGGACGTGCGGCGCAACGCCAGCGTGTGCGCGGCCACCTTGCTTTGCTGCCGCACGGAATCCATGTCCGCCTCGGCCACGCCGCCCATTTCCGCCAGCGGCGCGGTGCGGGAAAAGGTGATGTCCGCGTATTCCTTGTCGGCCTGCGCCACGGCCAGGCTTTCCCCGGCTTCCGCTATCTGGAGCGGGTAGTTGCGTTCGGACAGCACCAGTTCCTGCCGCAACTTCTGCACGGTGGCCGTCAGCTTCATGCACTCGAAGCGCTGCTCCCTGTCGTCCAGTTCGGCTATCAGTTGTCCCTTGGTCACGGCGTCCCCCAGCCGCACGTACAGGCGCGAGATGACCCCCGTGAACCGGGTGCCCGTCTTCACCACCGCCCCCTCCTCCGGCTTGATGACGCCCGTGGCCAGTATTTCCCGCTCCAGGTCGCCCCGCTCCACCCGCGCCGTTTCCAGCACCACCGCGCCGGGTCCGGCGCGCCTGGCGCCCACGGCGACCACCGCCAGCAGCGCCACGGCCACGACCAGCAGGCCGGACGACTTCGGATGCCCGGCGATGAACGCCAGGATGCGCCGCGCAAACTCTCCTCCACGGGAAACCACATTCCATTTCATGCCCGGACAACTCCTTGATCCAAAATCGCGCATATGGCGGGGCCGCACATATGGCGGGGCCGCACGTATGGCGGGGCCGCACGTATGGGGGTAGCGCCCATGCCGGGTCCGTCAGAGCTTTCTGGCAGAGCTTTCTGGCGGAGCTTTCCGGCAGGCTATTTCGACATCGGGACATCCCTGAACGCCTGCCGCGATGCGCCGCCGACCTGTTCCGACGGGTTCCACGAACGCACGGTGGACTGCATGTCCCACAGCCGTGCGTACCGCCCGCCACCGGCGAGCAGCCCGGCGTGGGTGCCGCTGTCGACGATCCGCCCTTCGTCCAGCACCAGTATCTGGTGCGCCGACGCCACGGTGGCCAGGCGGTGGGCGATGAGCAGCACCGTCTTCGACTGCACCATGTTCTGGATCGCCTCCTGGATGAGGCGCTCGTTGTCCAGGTCCACCGACGCCGTGGCCTCGTCCAGGACGACGATGGGCGCATTCTTGAGCATGGCCCTGGCGATGGAAAGACGCTGGCGCTGCCCGCCCGAAAGGCTGGCCCCGTTCTCGCCGATCACGGTGTCGTACCCTTCCGGCAGTTCCATGATGAACTCGTGGCAGCGCGCCGCCACCGCCGCCGCCACGACCTCGTCGTCGGTGGCGTCGGGCCGGGCGAAGCGTATGTTGGCCCTGACGGTGTCGTTGAACAGGGAAAACCGCTGGAAGACCACGGTGATGTGCCGCCAGAGGTCTTCCTCGCGCATTTCCCGCACATCCACGCCGCCGATGCGCACGCATCCGGCGTCCACGTCCCAGAACCGGCAGAGCAGGCTGACCAGCGTGGTCTTGCCCGCCCCGGACCCGCCCACCACGGCCGTCATGGTCCGGGGCGCGATGCTGAAGGTGATGTCGCGCAGGACGGGTGTTCCGTCATAGGCAAAGGCCACGTTCTCGAACCGGACCGACGAATCGGCGGGAACGGCGGACACCGGGGGGACGGGCAGCGGCACGTCCGCCTCCACGGAAAGCAGGCGTCGGCCAGAGGTGCGCATCTGGTGCATGAAGCCGCTCAGGTCCACGAGGTCATGGGTCGGGCCGTATATCCTGAAGGCCATCACGGCGGCGAACAGGAAACTGGCGAAGGCCGCGGGGTCCACGCCGCCCGCCCCGCCGACCGTCATATTGCCGGGCACGTCGCCGGGCACGGGCAGGCCGAAGCCGATCAGCCCCGCGTACCCCAGTTCCAGGCAGGTGAAATACAGGGTGGCGGCCGCGCCCACGTACCGCAGCAGGCCAAGGTTCACGTCGCGGTGCGCGGCCACCGCCCGCTCGTAGAGGGCGGTGCTCTTGCCCTGGATGCCGAACGCCTTGACCACGCCGATGCCCTGGCAGAACTCCACGGTTCTGGACGTCAGCGCGGCCAGCACCCGGATGCGCTCGGGCATGCGCCGCCGGAGCCGCCCGTTCACCCACCACATGAGCAGCGCCGCCGGAACGAATCCGCAGCAGACCAGCAGGGCCAGCCGCCAGTCCACGACGGCGATGCAGGCCAGCCCCACGGCGATCTGCGTCACCGCGCTGCCCATGGCCGCCAGCTTTTCCACCAGCACGGGCTCCACGTTCCCCAGGTCCTGCAACAGGGCCCCGCTGACCTCGCCCAGGTCGCGCCGCGAAAACCACGAGACCGGAAGTCCCCGCAAGTGCTCGGCATAGTGCAGGCGCAGCCGCTTCAGGATGTGGAACCCCGCCATGTGCCCCACCCGCACGGACGCGCCGTGCACGATGAACCGCAAGGCCACGATGCCCGCCATGCACAGCCCGGCGCGCAGAGGCGTCCAGCCCGCGCCGCCGTCCCCAGTTCCCGGTGTTCCCGGCGTTCCCGGCATCACGATCTCGCGCAGGACAAGGAACAGCACCAGGACGGGCAGCAGGGCCAGCGCGCCGTCGAGCATGCGCAGCCCAACGCCCGCCAGAAGCCTGTCGCGGTGCGGGCCAGCCAATCGCAGGATCATCGTCAGCATGTCGCCACCTCTCCGACCGGATTCCAGTTCGCGTTGCATTGCGCCAGGTTCCACATGGCCATGTAGGCCGGGCAGCGTTCCAGAAGTTCCTCGTGGCGGCCCGCGTCCACCACGGTACCCTTGTCCAGCACCACGATGCGGTCCGCCCCGGCGATGCTCTCCAGCCGGTGGGCCACCATGATCACGGTGCGCCCTTCCAGCACCCGTGAAAGCGCCGCCTGCATGTTCGCCTCGGTGAAGGCGTCGGCGTAGGCGGTGGCCTCGTCCAGCAGCAGGATGGGGGCGGGTTTCAGCAGGGTCCGGGCAAGGGCCACCCGCTGCCGCTCGCCGCCGGAAAGATTGCCGCCCAGTTCGCCCGCCGGGCTGCCGTAGCCGCCGGGCATGGCACCGATGAAATCCGCGCAGCAAGCCTGTTCCGCCACGGCCCGCACCGCCGCGTCGTCCGCGCCCGCGTTGCCCAGCCGGATGTTCTCCAGCAGGCTTTCGTTGAACAGCACGTTTTCCTGGAACATGAACGCCACCATGCGCATCAGGACGGCCTCGTCCATCTCACGCACGTCCACGCCGCCCACGCGGATGCTGCCGCCGGTGACGTCCCAGAAGCGGGGGATCAGGCGCAGGATGGTGCTCTTGCCGGAGCCGGACAGCCCCACGAGGGCCGTCACCTTTCCCTGCGGCGCGGTGAAGCTGACGCCGCGCAGCACGTCCTCGCCCTCGCCCTCCGCGTAGCGGAAGGACACGTTGTCGAACACGATCCCGGCGTCCTTCGGCGCTCCGGGCGATACGGCCGGCGGCAGGGGCCGGGCGTCCCACACCTCCTTCATCCGGCGAAAGCCCTCGAAAATCCGCAACAGCGCGTCGTTCTGCTGCAACACCTTGAAGATGGGCGTGCTGAACTGCATCGAAAGCAGCAGGCACAGCACAAGCTCGCCGATGCCCACGGAACCCCGCAGGTACAGCCACAGCCCCACGGGCAGGGTGAAGAGCAGGGAATTCTCGATGAACACGACAAAGCCCGCCCTGGGCAACGCCCAGCGCCTGGCCCAGCGCTCCACCACCTGCTGGTACTCGTCGATGGCCGCGGCGAACTTGTCCAGTTCCGCCACCGACCGCGCGAACGCCTTTATTTCGTAGATGCTGCGCACGAACTCGATGATGCGGCCGTTCAGGTTTTCCTGGGCCGTGTGATAGCGTTGCGTTTCTTCCATGTAGCCCTTCGAGGCGAACGACATGGAAAGCATGGCCAGCGGAATGACCGCCACCGCCGCCAGCGCCATGCGCACGTCGATCCAGGCCATGACGCCCAGCACGAGGAACGGCATGCACAGCGCGGCGGCAAGGTCCTCGATGTGGTGGGCGATGAAGCCTTCGAATTCCTCCACGTCGTCGACCATCAGCTTCTTGAGCCGCCCCGTGGCGGCATCGGCAAAGAACCCCAGCGGCAGCCGGGTCAGGTGTCCGGCAAGCCCCGTGCGTATCTCGTACATGGTCTCGTAGGCCGCCGCGTGGGCCAGGCCCCCGGCGGCGGTGCGCAACGCCAGCCGCAGCAGCAGCGCCGCCACGACCACCACCCCGGCCGCCAGCGGCGCGCGCGGGCCGAAGCCCCCGCCCCCCGCGTACCCGTCCACAAGGACGGCAATGACCACGCAGGGCACGAGCCCGAGCAGCGCCGCGCAGGCCGACGCCGCGCAGGCCAGTTGCAGGCGGCGCTTGTTGACCGGGCTGAAGCCCAGCCCCCTGATGAGTTCGCCGACCTGCGCCACGTATCCTTTCCGAGCTTCCATGCTGACCGCCGACTGTTTTGCCCGCTTGCGCGGTATGGAGAGCGGCGGGCAGGGCTGCGTGCCGCCGTTCCGGAAAATGGACGCCGCGCTCGCGGCCTGTCTGTGGCCCGCCCACCTGGCAGCAGACGGGCCGCGAGCGCGGCGTGGTCTAGAACTCCATCTTGGCCATCACCCCGAAGGTGCGGGGCGCGCCCATGGTGCCCACCCGGTCCTGGCCGGGCATCATGCTCGAGTTGTCGAACACCATGGTGTAGTATTCCTCGTTCAGCAGGTTGCGGCCGTAGATGTAGACCCCGTAGTCGTCGAACTCGTAGCCCACCCGGAAGCCCAGCAGGTTGATGGCGTCCTGGCGGACCTTGTTGGCCAGGTCGAGATAGTGCGGGCCGATGAACTCGTTCTCGACGCGGGCGAACACGCCGTTCTCGAAGGTGTACTGGCCGCCGAGGGACGCCTTGTACGTGGGCGCGAACGAGCTTTCCGCGCCGTCGAAGGTGGCGGTGCTGTCGCCCGCATCGTCGATTTCGGTCTTGAGCCAGCCGTAGGAGCCGAACACTTCAAGCCCCTGCACCGGGCGGGCGCGGGCTTCCAGCTCCACGCCCATGCTGTGCGACTCGCCCGCGTTCTGGACCACCGCCGTGCTGCCGCTGATCAGCTGGAACAGCTGCTGATCCTCCATCTGCGTGTAGAAGGCGGCGGCGTTGATATCCAGCTTGTTGTCGAAGAAGCTGCTCTTCATGCCGATTTCGTAGTTCCAGGTGTGTTCCGAGTCGTAGCTTTCGTCCGCGGCGGCGGCGTTGTTGGTCTGGAAGCCGCCCGGCTTGTAGCCCGCGGTGACCGATGCGTAGACGTTGAGGTCGCGCGTGAAGCGGTATTCGATGGCGGCCTTGGGCAGCACGGCCGAGTAGCTTTCCTCGCCGGTGGCCTCCACGGTGTCGGCAAGGCCCATCATGGGCGCGATGGTGCCGACGTTGGCGCCCTTGGCGTCCAGTTCCTTGGTCACGTGGTCGTAGCGAAGCCCCAGGGTGAGGAAGAGCTTTTCCGTGATGCCGTAGGTGCCCTGGCCGAACAATGCCCCGTTGTAGACGTCCACGGTGACGTCGTTGCTCATGCGCAGGTTCCCGAGGCCGGTCATGCCCGTCATGGCGGCCACGTAGTCGTCCTGAAGGGTGTAGTCGTCGCGCGTGCGCTGCTCTTCGTACGATCCGTACACACCCGCCACCCACTGAAGGCGCGCGTCCTTGTCCTGCGAGTGCAGGCGCAGTTCCTGCGTGTACTGGTCGTTGTCCAGGCGGAACCTGTCGGAAAGCAGGTTCGCCTCGATGAAGTCCACGTCGTTGTCTTCGTCCGACGAATAGCGCCGATGGCCGGTTATGGAGGTGAACCCCACGTCGCCGCCATCGTATTCGACGGTAAGGATCTGGCCCAGGGCGTTCGACTTCACGTAGCCGAGGTTGCCGGAATCGGTCTTCCACGGGTCGTCGTCGAAATTGTCGAACGTATTGTAGATGCTGTAATCGTAGTTGCGGTTGTAGCCATTCAGGTTGAAGTTGATGTTCCACGCATCGCTGGGCTTCACGCGAATCTGCCCGCGAAAGTTGTAGTCCTCGCCGCCGGCGCCGGGGTCGTCCTTGACCTCGTTGCGGAAGTAGCCGTCGGTATGGCGATAGGCGCCGGCAAGACGCACCGCGATGGTTTCGGACAGCGGCGCGTTGACCATGCCCGTGAGCAGCTTGGTGTTGAAGGATTCGTAGGCGGCCGAGGCGCCCGTCTCCCAGTCGAACACCGGCTTCTTGGAGTTCACCACCATCGCCCCGCCAAGGGTGTTGCCGCCGTACAGCGTGCCCTGCGGACCGCGCAGCACTTCCACGCTTTCCATGTCGAAGAACTGCGGTTCCAGCCCGCCGTTGACGTTCATGCCGTCGCTGAACACGCCAACGGTCTGGTTGAGAAAGTCGGCACTGCCGGAGACTATCCCCCGGATGGTCAACTGGGTGTTGCCCGGATTGCCCACTGTCTCGCGCACGAAGATGCCCGGCGCCGAACGGGCCAGATCCTTCACATCGGTTATCTGTTTGTTCTCGATCTCCATCTCGTCGTAATGGTTGATACTTATGGGCACTTCATTGAGGCGCTGCTCGATCTTCTGCGAGCTGACGATGACCTCCGGCAGCGCGTAGACGTTCTGCTCCCCTTCTCCCACCTGTTCCGTTCGCGGCATGGTCGCGTTACCCGTCGGCGCGTCCTGCGCCAGGGCCGGGGGCGCCAGCGACGCCCCCCCCGCAACCAGCGCGCACAGCACGCCTCCGGCCAGCAGGCCCCGTCTCACAACAGCGTTCATGTCCTACCCCTCGTACGTCTCCGGTTAGAGGACCGCGGGTGGAACCGCCCGGCGCTGTGCCCATTCGCCCGGCGAGCCCTTTGCGCCACCGTTCGGGCGGCGCGCCTTTTTTGGAAATGAAAATCATTTTCATTAATTACGTAAAAAAATATCCCGCCCCGCCACCATCCGGCAGCGGGATGCGCCACGCAACACGGTGTCCGGCTTGTTATTTCTCGAAGAGAACGTCGATCTGCCGCTGGATTTCCCGCAGCAGAAGTTCCCCGTCCTGGCCTGGGTGCATGGTCAGCCGCACCGGAACCCCGGCGATCAGCAGCATGAGCAGTTCCACTCGCACGGCCGCCTTTTCCGGCGCCCAGCCGGGGCGGAACCGCCGCGTGATGTCCAGCAACTGCCGCCGCACCTTCTCGTCATGCGCCTGCATGGCCGTGGCGATGACCGGGTTCCTGCCCATTTCGGCCATGATGTCGAACATGAGCGCGGACCTGTTCTCCAGGGTACAGTTCCGTATCTGCACGGCCGCCTGCTGCTTGAACGCCTCCGAAATGTCGCCGGTGCTTTCGAGCAGGCGTTCCAGGCCCGCCTGCATGGCGGAAACCTGGGCGTCCACGATGGCGCAGATGATGGCGTCCTTGTTCTCGAAGTACCCGTAGATGTTCCCGATGCTCATGCCGGCCTGGTCCGATATCCGCGCCATGCCCGCCGCGTGGAACCCATGATCGGCAAAGCATGCCTCGGCGGCGTCCAGCAGTTGCCTGCGGCGTGCGTCTGCCCGCGTGTCGTTCTTGCGTACCTTGGGGGTCCGTACCACTCTGCCCACCCGTTTTCTTTATTTTCAAACAATTGCGGTATGCTGCGGGGGAGTTCCCCATTCAGCGGTGAAAAAATAGAACGAACGTTCGTTCTTAGTCAACCGGAAAAATTTCCGCCCTCCCATCGTGCAAGGCAATTCCCCCGGTCCGGCACCAAGGGCAACGGAAGCTCAAAACCCACGCGGAAACCCTTTGCGGCCGCATATCGCCGGACGATCATGTAGTTATATCGAATATTCCATACTCTATGACACTGCATTGCTGTCAATTCTTCCGGCAGCTTCCCCATTGATGCACCCCATTCATCCCATCCGCCCATCTTTTATGAATAATGATAGAGTACCCATGGACATCCCGACATCCCCCAATTCTTGTTGCGCATCACGAAACAGGTCGCGCATATAAAAAATTATTCCCCAAATGGTAGAGGCTGCCCCCTTCCGCACGTAGTATCCCCCACATGTGGCGACAGGCCCTTTTTTTGCCGCAGCAATTGATAACGAATCTCAACACCTCGACAATTCCCCACGAATCCAACCGCCAGGGATTTCCCGGCACTGGCGGCTCAGGGACACGCCCGTGCCGCCCCTGCGGCAAGCCATGCGCAGAACAGGCAAAACCGACGACACGGAAGGACACCATGTATAGCCTCAATACCAGTTCCAGCGATCTTCTGGCAGGCACCCTGGTCGATGTCCTGGAGCGGACGGCCGCGCGCTTCCCCGCGCGCGGCGTGCGCCACGTGGACCCCGCCGGCAGCGAAGAGGAATTCCAGAGCTACGCCGACCTGCTGCTTGCGGGCAGGCGCACCGCGCAGGCCCTGTACCGCAGGGGATTGCGCCCCCGCGACCACCTGATCATCGTCGTCGAATCCTCGCGGCAATTCCTGGAACTGTTCTGGGGATGCCTGTTCGCCGGGGTGACACCCGTACCGCTTGCCAACGTGCGCACCCCCAGGCCCGATTCCATGGAGGCCGTGAAGATCGCCACAGTGCAACGACTGCTGGGCGCGCCCGTGGTCGCGGACGGCGAAGGCGAGCGCGGGTTCGCCATGCTGGCCGAAGTCCTGAAGGAAAGCGGCGCGGCCCTGCTCCCTGCCGGAGACCTGCTGGCCGAGGCGGCCATCACCGGCCAGTCCGCCGCCGAGTTTCACGTCCCGGCGCCCGGCGACATCGCCGTCCTGCAATTTTCCTCCGGCAGCATGGGCGCGCCGAAAGGGGCGCGGCTCACCCACCGCAACCTGTTGGCCAACATCGTGGCCCTGCGCAATCTGGAAGGCGTGGACGAGGACGACCGCATGGTCACCTGGCTGCCCTACTTCCATGATTTCGGACTGTTCGGCTGCCATCTCATGCCCCTGTACGCGGGCATCGACCAGGTGAAGATGAGCCCGTTCCAGTTCGCCCAGCGCCCGTTCCTGTGGATGCAGAAGATCCACGAGCACCGGGCCACGGTCACCTCCACCACCAACACCGGCGTCGAACACCTGCTGTCGTACATGGGGCTGCGGGGGGCACGGCTGCCGGAGGTGGACCTTTCGTGCCTGCGCGTGCTGACCGTGGGGGCCGAGATGATCTCCGCCGCCGCCTGCCGCAGGCTGGAACGGCAACTCGCGCCCATGGGGCTTGCCCGCAACATCATCATGCCCGGCTACGGACTGACGGAAACCACCCTGGTCGCCACCTGCCATCCCAACGGGCTGCCCGTCGAGGCGTATCTCGTCGACCGGCGGTGCCTGGTGAACGAGGGCATCGTCCGCTACGCCAGCGAAAAGACCGACACCACGGCGGAATTCGTCTCCGTGGGCACGCCGGTGGACTTCTGCGAGGTGCGCGTGGTGGACGCCGAAGGGCGGGAACTGCCCCCCGACAGGGTGGGCACCGTGGAAATCAGGGGCGAAAACGTCATCGCCAGCTACCACGAGGCCCCCAACGCCGGCCCGGACGCCAACCGGGAGGCCTTCCGGAACGGCTGGTTCTCGTCCGGGGACGCGGGATTCATGACCGCCACCGGCCAGTTGTGCATCGTGGGCCGCGAAAAGGAGATCATCATCGTGCGCGGGCAGAACTACTACCCGACGGATATCGAGATGATGGCCCTTGAGGGCGCGGGCGACACCTTCCGGCTGGTGGTGGCCTGCGGCGCGTACGACCCGGCGCAGGCGCGCGAAAAGGTGGTCATGTTCTTCGTGCCCGCCGACAGGAAGGCCGACGAGCGCGCCCTGGCCCCTGCCCTGCTGGCCATGAACGAACGCATCGGCGACCTTGCCGGGTTCACCATCGACCACTTCGTGCCCGTGACGCAGGGCGAGATTCCGCGAACCTCCAGCGGCAAGATCATGCGCCGGGTGCTCGCCGACGACTTCGTCTCCGGCGGGTACGCGGAGCGCACCGCCCGGATCGATGCGGCCCTGACCGAACTGGCCCGGCCCGCCAACCCCTCGGACCTGGACCACGACGCCGTGGTGCGCGAGGCGTGGTCGGCGGTGCTGGGGATGGAACCCGGCCGGATCGACCCGCACCGCAGCCTGTTCAAGATGGGGGGCGACTCCATCCGGGCCATGCGCATCCAGGCGCGCCTGGAGGACACCTACCAGGCCAAGATGGAAAGCAACTTCTGCTACCTGTTCCCCACCGTGGCCACCCAGACCGCCTACTTCCGCAACCGCGACTTCAGCGTGGAGCCGCCCCGGAACGAGATCGAGGCCATCCTGCAGAAGATCGTCGCGGGCCGGCTGGGCGTGCGGACGGACACCGTCGGCGCCACCGAAAGCCTGCTGACGCGGATAACCAACGTTTCCGACATGCTGGGCATCATCGAGGACGTGAAGCACTGCTTCGAGGAAGTGCGCGTCTCCGAAGAATTCCTGAAGTTCACCACCATCCGGCAGATGGCCGACCACCTGTGGCCCCGCGTCTTCGAGCCCCAGGCCGACGAGTCCGGAAGTGACGGCGAGCGCTTCCTGCCGCTGATGCACTTCCAGGAAACCCTGTACTTCCACCGCAAGGGGTTCGTGCGCAACGAGCCCAGCGGGCTCAGCTGCTACATCTTCCTGCAAGCCGAAATGACGGGGGAATTCGACCGCGCCACCTTCGACGGCGCCCTCAACTACGTGGTGTCCCGGCATCCGGTGCTGCGCACGGTCATCGACGAGGAGCGCGAACGCCCCCGCATGAAGGTGCTGGACACGGTGCCGCGCCTGCGCACCGCCTACGTGGACATCTCGGACATGACGGAGGAGCGGCAGCGCGCCTACGTGACCCAGCGCGGGCTGGAGCACAACGACCACCGCTTCGACCTCGGCGCGTGGCCCCTGTTCTTCTGCGAGGTGACCCGGCTGGGCCGCAACCGGCACATGTTCATGATGAACATCGACCACCTGCTGGTGGACGGCTACAGCTACATGCAGATCTTCGAGGAGCTCTTCAACACCTACGACAGGATGCGCCTGGGCGAACCGTGGGAACTGCCCGAGGTGCCCATGACCTTCGGCGACTACGTGCTGGTGGAACGCCTGCGCCAGCGCACCCGTGAATACCGCGACGCGCTGGAATTCCAGCTGGACATCTTCCGCAACCTGCCCCCCAAGGCCATGCTGCCTTCGCGGCGCAACCCCGCCATGCTCGACACGGTGCGCTTCGACACCCTGTACCAGACCATCGAGCCGGAGATCATCAACGCGCTGAACCAGGTGGCCATCGAGCACCAGGTCTCGCTCAATTCCGTGCTGCTGGCCGCCTACTTCAAGCTGATGAACATCTGGTGCCACCAGGACGACCTGATCATCAACATGCCGGTGTTCAACCGCGAGCAGTACTTCGCCGGGGCGCGCAAGACCGTGGGCAGCTTCATCGACATCTTTCCCGTGCGGTTGCAGACCCACTTCGAGGAGCCGGTCATCGACATCGCCAGGAAGGCCGAGGCCTTCACGCGCAAGCTGCTGGAGGTGCCCGTGTCGTCCATCGAGCTTTCGCGCAGGATATTCGAGCGCGAAGGGCTGCGGGCCACGTCCATGAGTTCGATCATCTTCAGCAATTCCATAGGGATGTACTCGGGCGAGGTCAGCGGCATGAAGACCGTGCGCCTGAGCACCCCGGAATTCCGCACCGGCGCGCCGGGCACCTTCATCGACCTCGTCATCTACGACTACCGCGCGCGGCAGGACGAGGAGGACGCCTACTACTTCAACTGGAACTACGTGCGCGACCTGTTCGACCGCGACTTCGTCGAGATACTCTCCACCCAGTACCGCACCCTGCTCCGGCAACTGGCCGACGCCCACAGCAGCGGGCACGCGGACGCGCCCTTCACCGGCGAAAACGTCATCCCAGAGAAATACCGCGCGCTGCTCGACGAGGTGAACCGCACCGAGGCCCCCATCCCCGACGACACGCTGCACGGGCTGATCGCGCGCACCGTGGCCCGCACCCCCGACGCGCTGGCCCTGACCTTCGAGGACGCCAGCCTGACCTATGCGGAATTCGACGACAGGGCCGCCCGCGTGGCCGGGCTGCTGGCCTCGCTGGGCGTGGGCAGCGGCGACTTCGTGGCGCTGTTCATGCACCGGAGCATCGAGGTGCCCGTGGCCCAACTGGGCGTCATGAAGGCGGGCGCGGCCTACCTGCCCATCGACATCGACTACCCGGCGGACCGGGTGGCCTACGTGCTGGCCGATTCGCGGACCAGGGTGCTGCTGACCCAGTCGCGCCACCTTGCCGGGCTGGAGGCGCACCTGGGCGGCGTGGGCGCCGTCGTGCTGCTGGACGAGGGCGCGAGCGAGGCCGACGTGCCCGCCGCCCTGCGCGGCAAGGTCGTGCTTCCGGAGGCGGCCTACGCCCCGCGCACCGCCCCGCTGCCCGCGTGCGCCCCGCGCGACCTCGCCTACATGATCTACACCTCCGGCTCCACGGGCAATCCCAAGGGGGTCATGGTCACCCACCGCAACATCGTGAACTTCCTGAACTGGGTGCACCTGGAAATCGGCATCGCCCCGGAGGACAGGCTGGCCCTGCTCACCTCGTACGCCTTCGACATGACCCTCACCAGCAACTGGACGCCCTTCCTGGCCGGGGCGTCGCTGCACATCCTGTCCGAGGAACGCACCAGGGACGTGAACAGCCTGCTGCACTTCCTGGGCGAGCGGGACATCACCTTCCTGAACGTGACCCCCTCGCACTTCTCGCTGCTGGCCGGGGCGCGGGAATACCTGGGCGACCAGCCCATTCCCCTGCGCGACGGCATGCGCATCATGATGGGCGGCGAGATCATCAACACCAAGGACCTCAACCTCTGGCTGCGCCACTACCCCGGCCACCGCTTCATCAACGAATACGGCCCCACGGAAACCACGGTGGCCTCCACCTGGTTCCCCATACCCGTCAACGACGAAGGGCGCGTGGACCTGAACACCGTGCCCATCGGCAAACCCGTGTTCAACACGCGGGTCTACATCCTCAACCGCGACCTCAAGGCGTGCATGCTCGGCGTGCCCGGCGAACTGTGCATCGGCGGCGAGGGCGTGACCAACGGCTACCACGACAAGCCCGACAAGGACGCCGCCGCCTTCGTGCCCGACCCGTACCGGCCCGGCGAGCGCATCTACCGCACCGGGGACGTGGTGCGCATGCTGAACGACGGCAACATCGAATACCTTGGCCGCAACGACCACCAGATCAACCTGCGCGGCTACCGCATCGAGGCGGGCGAGATAGAGTTCGCCCTGCGCGGGCACGACGGCGTGGCCGAAGCCGTGGTGGCCCCCCGCAGGGACACCTCGGGCAGCCTGGTGCTGGTGGCCTTCTACACCGGCCCGACCGATTCGATCGGTTCGACCGGTCCCGTGCCCGTGGCCGACCTGCGCGCCCACCTTGCCCGCAACCTTCCGGAATACATGATTCCCGTGCATTTCGAACACCTGCCCGAAATGCCCTGCACGCCCAGCGGCAAGCTGGACAGGAAGGGGCTGCCCGAGGTGACCATCCAGGCGGGCCGCATCGACGACGCCTCCGACCGTCCCACGACGCCGCTGGAACAGCAGGTGACCCGCATATGGGAGGAAGTGCTGGGCGTGAGCGGCATCGGCCTGAGCAGCAACTTCTGGGACGTGGGCGGCGATTCGCTGAAGGCCATGCGCCTGATCATGCGCATGAAGAAGGAGGGCTTCATCGATTTCGGCCTGCGCGAAGCCTTCGAGTACCAGACCGTGGCCTCCATCGTGGAGCACATCCGCCGCCGTGCCTCGCCGGGCGGGGAAGAGGCGGACATGGTGGAACTGACCGCGCCGCAATTCCCGCTGGCCCGGCTGTTCTGCCTGCCCTACGCCTGCGGCAACCCCACCATGTACCGCGAATTCGCCGCGCACCTGCCCAGGGACTACGGCGTGCTGGCGGCCAGCCTGCCCGGTCACGGCAGAAGCGGCAGCCCGCTGGGCTCCATACCCGAAATCGCCCAAACGTACGCCGGACGGCTGTCCGACCTGGCCCGGGAAACGCCGCTGTTCCTGCTCGGCTACTCGTTCGGCGGGCACGTGGCCTACGAGATCGCCCGCCTGCTGGAGGAACGGGGAACCCCGTCGGCCGGGGTGGTCATCGTGTCCAGCCCTCCGCCGGGGGTGCAGGGCGGGCTGCGGGCCATCCTTTCCGGCTCGGACGAGGACATCCTGCGCCACTCGCGCGAGGTCTACAAATACGACTTCTCCCACATGACCGACGCCGAGCGGGACGACTACCTGAAGACGCTGCGGATCGACACTGCGGCCATGCTGGACTTCACGTTCGGGCCGCAACTGCGCACGCCCGCGCTGGTGGTCGCCGGGCAGGACGAGGAGGACGCCCCCATCCGGAGCCTGGCGGCGCAATGGGAACGCGCCTTCGTCACCTGCCTGCAATGCAACGCGGGCGGGGCGCACATGCTCATCAAGACCCACGCATCGGAACTGGCCGCCCGGACGGCCGAGTTCATCGACGGACTGGCCATCGGGGCCGAGGCCCGCGACTAAGGCCGTCTCGGGGAATCACCCTGAACTTCCGGGTTCCGGCGGCAACGTGCCCTTGCCGCCGGAGCCCAACCGCGCGGCCGCGGCGGGATGCCCATCCCCGAGCCGCGGCCGCGCGGGTACATCCACGTCCGGGCGCCGGGCGGCACGTTCCGGCCATGGCCCACCATCCACCCGGCAACGGCAGGAGAACCCATACGGCATGTTCAGATACACGACCACGGTATGCAGAAAGTGCAACCTCCAGGAAGACCCCTTTCACGGCATCACCATCGATGCCCAGGGGTTGTGCCAGTTCTGCGCGAAACAGGCCCCCCCGCCCCAGCGCGACTGGCCCCGCCTGAAAACCCTCTTCGAGGACACGCTGGCCGGGGTCCGGGGGCGACTGCCCCGCCTGCCTCACGAAGGGCTGGTCATGCTGAGCGGCGGCAAGGACAGCGCGTACATGGCGCACCTGCTGAAGGACGTCTACGGGATGAACCTGCTGGGGTTCATCATCGACATCAATTACGAATACCCGGAAACCTTCGACAACGCGGCCACCATCGCCCGCAGGCTGGAAATACCCTACGTGGTCTACCGGCAGGACCCCGCCCTGATGCGCCGCTACTACCGCTACCTGTTCTGCGAACCCGGCATCCACCAGCAGGACTGCGGGCAGGTCTGCACGTTCTGCGGCCGCTTCCTCATCCGCACGGCCACGGAGTTCGCCCGGGCCATGGGCATTCCGCTGGTGTTCTCCGGGCACAATCCGGACCAGATCCTGCTCATGGGACAGGCCGTGGAACTGGAACCCGCGCAACGGGAATTCATGGAGTTCACCATGGCCGTGGTGGCCGAGGACACGGCAACTGCCAAGGCGGGCTGGCAATCGGCGCACGGGCCGTGCCCGGAAACGCTCTTTCCCGAATCGCTGGCCCCCGCAGGGGTGCAACTGGTCTTTCCCTACCAGCACTTTCCCTACCTGCCGGAAACCATGATGCAGGTGGTGCGCGAGCGGTTGGACTGGACGCCCATCAAGCGGTTTTCCAAGACCTACATCGCCTCGGGATGCCGCCTGGTGAAGCTGTGGTCGTACCTTGCCCGGTGCGGCAACACCAACAGTTACGTGGACTTCGAGTTCAGCAACCAGGTGCGCAACGGCACGCTGGCGCTGGAGACGGTGCGCGCCTTCTACGACCAGGCGGACACCGGATGCGAGGAACTGGCGGAGATCGCCCGCGACCTCGGCATGGTGGACGAGCTGCGGCGCATGCTGCGCGACCGGGTGGGAGAAGACGACGAACTGTACCGCCTGCTGGCGTCATGACCCACGTCCGCTCCGGACGTTCCGCACAGGAGACCCCATGCTTCGCGACCCCTGGTTTCTGGTCCAGCTTGCCTGCGCCCTCAGCGGCTTTCCCGGCGCGCTGCTGTACCGCGCGTATTTCCGGTACCGCGAATCGCTGCGGCGCCGTGGACTGCCGCCGCGCAACATGCTGGCGGCGTTGCACCTCCTGGGCATACCCACCGGGCACGTCTGGCTGGTGATGCCCTGGCTGCCCCAGCCCCGGCTGGGCGCGGGCGATTCCCTGCTTGGGATGTTCACCGCCAGTTCTGCCACGCTGGTCGCGGCGTTGCTGGGGCTGGGGCTGGCCCTGTACGCGGGCGTGTACGTGGTCCGCTTCATGCGCCAGAACTTCGCCGTGACCCTTGCGGACTACGCCGCGCCCAGCACGCTGCTGCGCACCGGCATCTACGCGGAACTGCGCCACCCCGGCGTGGTGGCCATGTTCTACCTGGTGGCAGGGCTTTCCGTGGCCTCCGGCGCCGTCTACACGCTGACCATGCTGCCGCTGTTCGTCGTCATGCTGTGGACGACCACCCTCGTGGAGGAACGGGAAGTGCTGCTGCCCCGCTTCGGCGAGTCCTACCGTGCCTATGCCCGCGAGGTGAGCGGCTTCTTCTGCCCCAAATCCCTTGCCGGGCTGGAGGTGTTCGCCTGCGCGCTGGGGCTCGGACTGTGGGGGGGCCTGTGAGCGAAGGAATGATGCTCCACGGGGCAGTATCCGCCTTGCCCGATGCGCCCCATGCGCACGGTGGTCACGGTGCGCCCGATGCCGCCCCGGTCGTCAGCCTGCGCGGCATCACCCGCAGCTACCCCCAGGGCGAGGCCATGGTGGAAGTGCTGCACGACATCTCCTGCGACGTGCGCCGGGGAGACTTCGTGGCGCTGACGGGCAGTTCCGGGTCCGGAAAGTCCACCCTGCTGCACATCCTGGGGCTGCTGGACCGCCCCACCTCCGGAACCTACCTGCTCAGCGGGCGGGACACCCAGACCCTGGACGACGACGCCCGCAGCGGACTGCGCGGGCGCAGCATCGGCTTCGTGTTCCAGAACTTCTACCTGCTCTCCTACGCCACGGCGCTGGAAAACGTCCTGCTGCCGGGGGCGTACAGCGCGACGCCCCACAGGCAGCTGCACGAACGCGCCCTGCACCTGATGGAGCAGGTGGGCCTTGCCGACCGCATGCACCACACCCCGGCCCGCCTTTCGGGCGGCCAGCAGCAGCGGGTGGCCATTGCCCGCGCCCTGCTGCACGAACCGGACATGATGCTGGCCGACGAACCCACCGGCCAGCTCGACTCCGCCACGGGCTCGGCCATTCTCGACCTGTTCGCGCGGATCAACGGCGCGGGAACCACCGTGGTCATCGTCACCCATGACGAAAAGGTGGCCACGGCCGCGCGGCGGCGCATCCGCATGCAGGACGGCAGGATGGTGGACGCGGCATGAGTGCACGGGACAAGGGCCGCGTTCCGGTGCTGGCCGTGCTGCCGCGCGTGCTGCGCCTTGCGCTGCGCACCATCGTGGTGTTCAGGGCGCGCAGCGTGTTCATCGTGCTGGCCGTGGCCTTCGGCGTGGCCGCGCTGACCGTCATCGTGGCGGCCATGGAAGGAGCGGGCAGGAAGGCCGAGGAACTTGCCGACACCTTCGGCCCCTCGGCCATCTTCGTGGCCGGGGGCAACCTGATGTACCAGCCCATGGGCAACCGCCCGCGCACCCTCACCTGGAACGACGTGCGGCGCGTGGGCAGCGAACTGCCCGGCGCGGTCTCCGCCCAGCCGTTCCTGCTGCGCGAGAAGATGCCCGCCAGCGGCGGGGGCCGACGCCATCTGGTGGCCAGCGTGGTGGGCACCGGGGAAAACTACCGGGCCACGTGGAACTGGCCGCTGGCGGAAGGCGAGGACTTCACCGCCGCCGACGTGCAGGGCGGCGCGGGCGTCTGCCTGCTGGGCAGCATGGTGGCGCGCGGGCTGTTCGGTTCGCGCAGCCCGGTGGGCGACGTGGTGGTGCTGGACCGCGTGCCCCTGGTCGTGCGCGGCGTGCTGCAACCCCGGAACATCGTGGCCGCCGGGGTGGAGCAGGACGACCGCATCGTCCTGCCCGCGACCACCATGGTGCGCCGGTTCAACCTGGACCGCACCTACCTGAACGGCATCCGCATCAACTTCGCCTCGCCCGAGGGGATGGACGGCAACGCCAAGCGGGTGCAGGCCCTGCTGCGCGTGCTGCACGACAGGCAGCCGGACGAGGCCGACGACTTCCTGGTGGTTTCGCCGCTGGTGGTGCTGCGCTTCGTCAGCTTCCTGAAGGGGGGCTTCGGCGTCTTCCTGGGCGTGACGGCGCTGGCCGCCCTGCTGGTGGGCGGGTTCATCCTCGCCAACCTGTTCCACCTGTCCGTGGCAGAACGGCAGACGGAGATCGGCATGAAGAAGGCCATCGGCGCCACCGACGCCGCCATCCTGATGCAGTTCCTGGCCGAAGCCCTGTACCTCACCACGCTGGGGGCCATGGCGGGGCTTGGACTCGGCCTGGTCATCGCGCGGATGCTGGAACGGCTGGACATGCTGACGTTGCGCCTCTCGCCCGCCGTGTTCATGGCCGCCTTCGTCGCGGCGCTGGCCGTGGCGCTGGTCTTCGGCCTGCAACCCGCCCGGCGCGCCGCGCGCATGGAACCGGTGGCCGCGCTGAAGGAGGGGGCATGACCACGCCGCAAACGAAACCGGCGGTAAGGCGGATATCCCTCCTCACGGCGTTCCTTTCACGCCGAGGCAACCTGCGCATCGCGCTGCGGGCGCTGTCCACGCACCGGCTGCGCACCGTGCTCGCCATCCTGGGCGTGTTCCTGGGGGCCTTCATGCTGACGCTGGTGCTGCACATCTCGCAGGCCGTGGGGCTGAAGGTGACCAATGAAAGCAACCGGCTGGGAGCCAACGTGGCGGACGTCACGGCGGGCACGGTGGCCATGACGCGCGGCGACAACAACCGCGCGGGCGGGCGCAACGCGGCCACCCTGACCCTGGACGACGCGCGGGCCATCGAACAGGGCGTCCCCCGCGTGGAACTGGTCGTGCCCTACGCCATGTCCACCAGGCCGGTGGCCAAGGGACGGCGCAACACGTCGTGCCCCGTGGTGGGCGCCGGGGCCGCGTTTCCGGAAATGCGCAACATGGAACTGCTGTGCGGGAGTTTCTTTCGTGGAGGGGACGTGGCCTCCAAGGCCCTGGTCTGCGTGCCGGGGTACGAGATAGCCGCCCGGCTGTTCGACGAACCGGCGCGGGCGCTGGGCCAGCGGCTGCGCTTCGGCAGCCGTGAACTGCTGGTCGTCGGGGTGCTGGCGCAAAAGGGGCAGGACGCCACGGGCGTCAACGTGGACGAGCAGATCTATGTGCCCGTGACCACCTTCATGGAACGCCTGACCACGCAGGAGCACATTTCCGGCATCCTGCTGCGCGTGGCCTCGCGCGATGCGGTGCCCGGCGTGCAGGCGGCGGTGACTACCCTGCTGCGCGCGCGGCACCACCTGGCGCCCGGCCAGCCGAACGATTTCGGCGTCGCCTTTTCCGAGCAGGTCAACGAGTTGCAGGCCAAGGCCATGGGGCTGGTGCGCGTGCTCGGGGCCATCGGAGCCGGGATATCCTTTTCCATCGGCACGCTGGGCATCCTGTCCATCATGACCATCATCGTGCGGGCGCGCAGGCTGGAAATCGGCGTGCGCAGGGCCGTGGGGGCCACGAAACGCAACATCGTCGCCCAGTTCCTGTTCGAATCCGTGCTCATGGCCGGTACCGGGGGGCTGCTGGGGGTGGCGGTGGCCCTTGGCATCGCCTCGGCGGTGTATGCGGCGGGCGTGCTGCCGGCGGCCTACGACCCGCCCCTGGCCGTGGGGGTGCTGCTGGCCTCCGCCGGGTGCGGCCTCATGGCGGGGGCATACCCGGCATGGCAGGCCGCCCGCGTGGACGTCATCCGGACGTTGCGCGGCTGAGCGGGAACAGGGCGGGAAAAAGAAGAAGCCGTTACGGAGCAACTCCATAACGGCTTGATCTTTCTGGTTGCGGGGGCCGGATTTGAACCGACGACCTTCGGGTTATGAGTTTATTAGTCCACGATATTCCTCACCTTTCCCGACCCACCCCAAGCAATCACATTTAAACTATAAAAACAGAATATTGAAGAGAAATATTTAGCTCGGAAGCTCCCTAAACCTTCCCGCGATTTCGCGTTGTCACCCCGCAGGAGGTGGGGCTATAGTGGGGCTGGCTCCCTCTTCGTGAAACATGCCCTTCCCCGCGAGATACCCATGACCACGACGACCTCCACCAGCTACCGCGGCGTTCGTTACCGCGAAAGTCAGACCCGCAAACACGGCTCGAAGCCCGATCGCTATTTCTTCATCCGGTACAAATCCGATGGTAAACCGAAGGAAGAAGGTGCCGGGTGGGCATCCGAAGGCATGACCAGCCAGAAGGCATCTCAACTGCGTGCCAGGATCACGGAGAATATCAGGCTGGGGCGACGCCCGCAGTCTCTCGCCGAAATGCGCGAGATGATGCGCGAGGCCCGCGAACAGGCCGCTGTTGAAGAGCGCCGTGCAGCCCATGCGGCCACAACCTTGGACGAATTCTGGGAGAGGCACTACCTGCCCTCCTCTACCCTGCACAAGACGCCACAGACGATGAGGACGGAATCTGGGTACTACGCCAAATGGATCAAGCCGGTACTCGGCAATTCCCCACTCAGCGCCCTTACCCCACCACTCATTGAGCAGGTAGCCAGCAACGCCATGACCGCTGGGCGAAGTGCGGCCACCATCCGCCACCTGCTGGCCATTATCTCCCAAGTCTGGGGCATGGCCCGGAATCATGAAATCGTGAGCGGAGAGTGCCCCTGCACGCGCATCAAGAAACCTCGCAAGGACAACAGGCGGATGCGCTTCCTGACAGAATCCGAAGCAAGCACCCTACTCGCGGAGCTCAAGAAAAGATCGCAGGACACCCACGACAGCGCCCTACTCTCCCTCTTCTGCGGCCTCAGAGCAGGCGAAATCCATGCGCTCACCTGGACGGACCTTAACTTCACTGCAGGGACCATCTACATCCGCGACCCAAAGAACAAACACAGCAGGCATGCGTACATGACCGACGAGGTCCGGGCGATGCTCACGGAGCGCTCCCAAGGCCCGAACGGCACAGAGTACGTCTTCCCGGCCCAGAACGGCGCCAAACGCAACTGGGTATCCGACACCTTCGAGCGCGTCGTCGAGCAACTCGGCCTCAACGAAGGAATCAGCGACACCAGGCAACGCGTGGTCTTCCATACCCTGCGCCACACGTTCGCCAGTTGGCTCGTGCAAAGCGGCACACCGCTGTATACCGTCGCCGAGCTCATGGGGCATACCACGCTTGAGATGACCAAGCGTTACTCGCACCTCAGCCCCGACACTGTCAGGGCCGCAGCGATGAGCCTGCAGGGCAGACTCAGCCAATAGCCCCCCTCCTCGACTTGCCCACGCGTCTACCCGCCAATTACTAGAGCCTTCCCCTAAAGGGGAAGGCTCTAGCTAGACACACCCAAAAACACCCAACACATTGTTTTTATTAAAAAAACAGAAGAAGCACTCAAACTCATAACGCCAAGCCCTGCCAAGACGTCTAACACACTGAAATTACAGACACAACCAACAGAACCCACGACTCGTCAAGCCTGCCTGCAAGCCTCGACACCGTCAACTCGTCGGTCAAACGTGGCAACATGGCATCACCTGCGGACTACACACCTCCGATCCTTTGCCCCCCCAATTGCTTGTCCGACTCCCCACAGGCAAGACAGGGGCAAGTGAATGCCCCCCGTACGCTCAGCGAGAGGCACGTCCCCCTTAACGCCTTCAAATTTGGAGCACCAGCGGCGTGTAACTGGAGAGCACCGTGGCGCCGGTAATCAGCCGCATGGGTTCGGCCATAGCCTGGGAGACCAGCATATGGTCAAAGGGGTCGTTGTGGTGCTTCGGAAGGGTCGCGAGCATCTCTGCATGCGCACCAAGAAGGGGAAGCTCAAGGAAGCCGCTCTCCCGCGCTGCAGCACGAAGCACGGACAACTCGGCATCAAGTTTGCCGATGCGTGTCTTGCTGGCGATCTCCCACCAAGACACGGAACTGACAAAGACCTCATTCTCATCAGCAAGCAGCAGTTCCCGAACAGGCGCAATGCGCGGGGAATCGGTCAGCGCCCAGAGAAGCGCGTTGGTGTCCAGCAGCAGTCTCATTCCTCGCTCCCTTCAAACGCCGCAAGAAGTTCCGGCGGCAGAGGAGCGTCGAAATCGTCGGGAACCTTCAGTTTGCCCTTCAGAAGAC